>JAHKKJ010000077.1 GCA_020027655.1 Deltaproteobacteria bacterium
ATCAACCGGGATAAAACCTTGGAGGAGGGGAATCGGCAGCTGAACCCCGGCATAGGGACTTTTCGGATCGTTACCGATGGCGACTTGATTACCCCATAAACCCGTCGGCAATGCGCCGGTCATGCTGAACCGGCTGGCGGAGATGCTTCCCTGAATCGGCGGCAGCAAATATTTGCTTCCCGGATTGAGCTCGTTCTCGCTCAGCAGCTCGTGATCCAAAACGCGAGGAAAGGAAGGCGCCGTGCCGTCGGCCTGGCGAATGAATGAAAAGGTAGAGTCCTGATTGTCATCCGGCTTCTCGGTGCTTTTGCCACGGACGCCCTCCAGGATCGGCGTCGGCATATTCTTGATGCCGCCGACAGTTCCCTTCGCTCGCTGATCGATATCGGCCAACGCGACTTCGTGGTTTTTTTGGCGCAGGGTTGTGAAAAAACGTTCCGTAGCGGGCTTCGACAGCGAATAACTCTGGCTTCGTATCCCCCACGGCGTTTGGTAGTGAATGAGGATCTCATTGTCATTCAGGAGATTGACGCCGCGGTCCGCCAACTCCATATTGCGGGGGTTGCCGTCGAAGAGCGAGGGTTTCAGCCCGAGTCCGTTGGGTCCGTAGAGTTCGGGGTTTTCCACTAGAAATTGTTTGCTCATGCGTAACCCTTGATTGTCGCTCTTAACCAGCGCCGCGAGTTTCTTAGTCGCTTCCGCTGCCGCAGGGCTTTCCGGATATTCATCAATGATGGTCGTCAAGTAATACTCTTGGGCGCCCCGGCCTTTGGCTTTTGTGGCGGCATTGAGCATGGCACTGCCCGCCTTTTCCTTCAGCGCCGCGATTTTTTCTGTTGGCGTGCCCGCCAACTGGTGAAAATGGACGGCTTTGTCGAACATCCCCCGCTCCGCGTAAAGGTCGGCGAGCACGCCGTACACTTCAGAAGCGTTGTCCGATGTCGGATGGCTGCGGATATAGGCAACACCTGCGTCGATCACCGGCTGGGCGGAAATCGGGTTGTTGGAAATAACAGTGACAAGGTTGTTACCTAGCAACATGGCGTTGACCGCTCCAAGGGTGGCCGCCCCGGCGGGACCCCCGGCGGCCATGGCGCCGGCGGCATAGATCAGGTTTTTCTTCAGCAGGTCTTCGCCGAGCAAAACATACTTCACGGATTCTATACGGCGGTCATTGCGGGCGTCTTGGAAGCTGCCGAGCAGATTGTATTCGGGACTCCCCAATAACGCGGCTGCCCGCTTTTGCAGGTCGGGGTTCTTTGACGACCGGGCGAGCTGGTCGATCATTCTTTTGGCCGCTTCGTGCTGTCCCCGTATTTCCAGAGCGACGGCTTCAGTGTCCAGCGCGGCATCCCCGAGCGGTTTGCCGTGATGTTTTTTTTCGACATCGATGGAATGGCGCTCAATGAGAGCTGGGTCACGCAGGCTGAGCGCGCTAAGAAGTCCTGCCACATCCTGCTCCTGGTCACTGGAGAAAGACCCCTGCGAGCCGGAAGCAAGCCCTCTATTTCTTGCCTCTTGCTGTTCCTGGTGGAGCTTGGTGGCTTTTTGTAGAGCCTTCTCGGCGCTCTTCGATTCGGGATCGATGAAAGATGCCAATTCATAATAGAACATGGCCCTCTCCACCTCGCCCTTGCCAAGAGCTTCATCGCCTCTGGCGAGTTGCTTTTTGACCAAAACGCTCTTCTTTTTTCCCTCGATCCCTTCCACTTGCCGGAGGATCTCGGCATTCCGCGGATCATTAGGAAAACGTTTGAGATGATCGAGGTGCCGCGACAACGCGCGCCGCTCCTCGATGGCCATCTCCGGATCGGTGAGGGCATAGAGTTGGCTAATGACGGTTTCCGCTGCAGCGCCGATGTAGTTGCCCGACGCGACTCCGGCCAGATCCACCGAACTCAACATACGATTGAGGATGCCGCCCCATTGATTCGTCGAGCTTTGCCGCATCAAATCATCCGCCTGGTTCAAGTCATCGTTGTTAATGATCGACTGGAGATATTTCTTTCGCTCCGGCGCTGAGGTGTTCTTCAGAGCCTGTTCTTGGGCGGCGAGATAGCGTTGCCGGTCTTGAATCGTATTGTTCACCAGATCCAGCGCGCGTTCTGTCAAACCGGTGGATGTGCTGTATTCCTTCTGTAGCTGGCTGTCATGGTCCTTAAAAAACTGCAGGTGGTCCTTGAGCGATTCCTGTTGATTGGTCAATGCATCGATCAACAGCTCGCGAGATCTTTTGTCCACCGCATCCGGAAAGAACTGCGGTGCTGCTGCCGTCGATTTCTCAAAGGGATCGTAATCCGGCATTGGATTGAGAATTTTGTCGAGCACCTGCTCGCGGTCTTGCGCACGGCACGGCTCGGGCCAAAGGTGAGCACTGCCCAAGACTAGAAGGAGTACAGAGGTTACGATTAACTTTGCCGTCATCGGCTCAACCTTGTGGTTTTCTCGAGCAGCCCCCGCAGGGCTTCAATCTTCCCCTGAGCCTCGATCTTTTCTAGGATTCCATCCACTCGGGCAACTTCATTATAAAGCCTGAGCGCGGACTTGACGAACAGCTCGAAGGTTTTGAGATCAAAGCTCAGGCTCTCCGGATCGTACTGAGACGCGTATTCTTTTGCAAGTAGCTCATAGAAGTCTCCAAAGTCGAGCAAAAAACGATAGATATTTTTACTTTGCCGGTGTTTGGTCGATAGCTGGGTGTAACCCAAAATCACCAGCTGGTTGCCTTCTTTGAGGCGGTATCGGTTGGCCTCGACGAAGGCGACTTTGGCGCGATCGACTCGTTCTTCCTCCACGCGGGCGAGAAACTCGTAGGCGGTCCCCTGGTGCTTGGTGATGAGCTGATTCCAGGCGATCACTTTTTCATCCAGCCCTTTGATATATTCAAAAGGGTCTTCGCTCGCTAGCGGTCGATCCAAGATCAATAGAAACGAATCGAGAATCTCGGCGTTCTTGGCGGCTTCCTTGCCCAAACGGCCTTCGGTTTCGGCCACCTTCCGGTAGAAGGTCGCAGCCTGCTCATATTCTCGCAGCCGCTCCAGGGCCAGGGCTTTGTTGAATTGAATGATGTCGGTGAATTTTCCAGGGTTCTTTTTTTCGTAGTCGTCGAGTCGCACCAGAGTTGCTTTCATAATGTTGACGCCGGTGACGTCCTTGGGAATGGGGAATCGATAGGTGTCTTCTCGCCCCAGGCGCTGGAAGTCTTTTACGATATCAAGCAGGTCCCCGGCTGGGACATAGCGAATCTCTGGGGAGACGGTCCGGGAACAGCCCGCGCCCGAAACAGCGGCAATCATGATTGTAAGGCTGATGAAAGTCTGGCGTAATTTTAAGTTTAACGGCAAGATATTCTTTGCGTTTGGCGCACACCCTATATAAAGGATGATTTCAATACCGACTCGTGGCTTATACCATTTATACAATCTTTTGCGGGGAACCTTCTTTTCGTTATTTGAGGAGCCGGCTGGACTTGCCGGCTGTCTGCAGCGACACAGTGTCTTCGGGTGAAAGGACAAAAGTTTGGATAAACGGGCGTATTTCCTGCCTAGTTTCCGAAGTTTTCGGGCAAAGTCAAGCGAAATTTGCAGAACGCAGATAAGGTTTGAGCTTTGTGCCGGTTTGAATTTGTTATTGCGTTTGCGAGCCTGAGCAAGTTACACTTGTAAGAAAGGTCAATAGATGAAGTTCCTAATGTTGCCTGTGGTTCATCGAATTCAGATGGGAGTAGGGCCTGGGTTCGTTGTAATCATGTTTACTCTGGGACTTGCCCTCTTTGGCTGCGCAGCGACCACTTTAGATAGTCCTGAGCCCGCCGTCACTCCACCTGGGCCAGTCGTTCCCGCGGCGCCCGCGCCTCCGCCGCCACCCCTTCCGGTGGTTACCGGACCGCCGACGCGGCCTTTCTATATGGGCTTTACTCTATGGCCGGCTGATCTATCAGATGAGGGGCTTCGGGAGGCGCAGAAGTTTGCGTATGCGCATGGGGATATCGTTTCGGTTGTGCTCATTGGCGGTATTCCGTGGCCCGAAGCGCTGGATGGAAAACCCTTTTCAAAGAACGTTCAGGATAGCTTGAGCTATCGACCGCCCGGCGGAAAGAAATTGTTTTTGTCGATCTCGCCGCTTGACAGGGACCGACGCGGCCTCGCTCCCTACTGGGGAGACAAAGACAATCTGCCGTTGCCCAAGCCGTGGGACAAAGAGCCGCTCAATAGTCCTAAAGTAAAGAAGGCTTACTTAAATTTTCTCCTACGGACTGTCCAAGCCATGCGGCCGGATTACCTGGCCATCGGGGTCGAATCGAACGTTTTGCTGACACGTGAGCCCAACAAATGGCGACAATTCAAAGAGCTGTATCGTGAAAGCTATCGGGCCTTGAAAAAGTCTCACCCGACCTTACCGGTCTTTTTCACAACTGAGGTATTACATTACAAGAAACTCACAAAAGAGGCGAAAGGGACGGACCAGGAGCGGGAAGTAACGGAGCTTATGAAACAAAGCGATCTCTTTGCCATGAGCGTCTACCCGCACATGAGCACGGAACTGCCGCGTCCGGTTCCAGGAAACTTTTTCGATTTCGCGACTCGCTTCAAGAAACCGATTGCAGTATCGGAGAGCGGCATGACGTCGCGGAACGTGCCCATGAGATCTTATGGGCTGGTGCTTAATGGTTCCGATGCCGACCAGGAACAGTTCACCGAATTGTTGCTCAAGACCGCCGCTCGCGAGAAATATGAGTTTGTAATCAATTTTGCGACGACGGATTTCGAGAGACTGGTTGCCAAACTTCGCCCGCCTCAGGATGACATCGCCCGCATTTGGGCCTTTACGGGAATGCAAACCGGCGATAAGAGACCCAAGCCCGCCCAGGCTCAGTGGGACGCTTACTTCAGAGCGAAAATCGTTCGCGTCTGGTGATCCACGCCGCAAGGCGTGTTCATATCGTTTCAGTCGTTCAGATGGTTCAAGTCGTTCTAGTCTAGACTAGTCCGCAGTAGAGGAACGGCGGATTAAACCATTGCCTATCCGGTTTTGATCAGCGAATAGAACAAGATCAACTCGCCGGTTTTCCCTGCGGCAAAGTCGTGGGGCGTGCCCTTAGGAATATGGCAGATCGTGCCGGGGCGCAGCGGAATGCGGCGGCCATTGATGCGCAGCCGGCCGCGACCTTTGAGGACGTGACAGACCACGTCTTTATCCCTGTGGCTGATCTGCTTGAGGTCCGAGTTTTTGTTCGGCCGGAAGGCGATCAGACCGCTGGTGAAAGTCTTTGCTTGGAAGCAGTTGGTGTAGCGAATCTCATCGTTGAGTTTGGGAAGCCGCTTGAGAGCAGTTTGGAAGTTGATGACTTTCATTTAGAAAGCAGGCATTCGCTGCGACACAGCAGCAACGTGTTGAACGTTTTGAACGATTGGAACGATTGGAACTGGTTGGTTGTGGTTCAAGACGTTCAAAACGTTCCAGACGTTCAATTCGCTTCGGAGACCGCCGCGACGATCTCGCGAATCGCTTGTTCCGCTTTGTCGTCGGGGACGCGGCAGGAGCCGACAACCCTGTGACCGCCGCCGCCGTATCTCTGCAGCAGTTCGCCGACGTTGACCTTCGATGTCGGATTAAAAATATTGTAGCCCACTGAGATCGCCGTGGTGTTGGCTCTTTGGGTGTCGTCGGCGACCTTGACCTGAATATTTCCCTCCGGAAACAGCGTGAAAACAAAGAAACGGTTGCCATCAGGGATATTGTCGATGCCCCGCAGATCAGCGTAGATCACATTGCCTTTCAGGGTCGTACGTTGGAGCAGGATCCTGCGTAGTTGTTCTTGCTCGTCGAGGATCTGCCGGCAACGGCGCTTCACTTCAGAGTCGTTGAGCATGTTTTCCAATGTTTCCTCGCGCAGCAGCTCAATAACGCGGAGCCAGTAGGGCTCGTCTCCAGCGTTTCTTCCGTCGGTGGTCATGGAGATCAAGACGTAACCTTGCGGGTTCAAGACATCTTCCCGGGTCAGTTTGCCGGCGTCGATTTTATCCGTCTCCTCGAGAAGATATTTCATCCGCTGGGAATTCAGGAATGCCAATCGTACGGCTGCGGCAGGCTCGTTCGGCTTAGATATTTCATTATAATATTCGCAAACGACGCGGGCGGCGCTGGGTGCCAATCGAAAGCCGCCTTTGCCCGGCATGAGGGGGCGGTCGAATTGCGGCGTCGTGTTGGTGATGTGATGGTCGAACCAGAGGGTGCAGTTGGGATGGAATGGCAGGTTGGCGATGATATCGCCACTGCGCACTTCCACCAATCCATCCTGCATGAATTTAGGCTCGACGAAAAGGTAAGAGTCGATGTTCTCGAACTTCGTGATAAGCGCGCCGCAGACGAGCCCATCGAAATCAGCCCGCGTGACCAGTCTCATTGGCGAATCACCTCCTCAACAGTTGTCAACGGCAAGTTGAAAGCCGTGGCGACCCCTTCATGAATAATTTTCCCATCATAGGTGTTAAGTCCCTTGGCCAGCGCCTTGTTTCTGATCAGCGCTTGCGGAAAGCCGCGATTGGCCAGCTCCAGGCCGTAAGAAAGCGTCGAGTTCGTCAGCGCATAGGTCGAGGTGTGAGGCACGCTGGCCGGCATGTTGGTGACGCAGTAATGAACGACGTCTTCTTCTAGATAGATCGGCTGGAGATGCGTGGTGGGGCGTGACGTCTCGGCACAGCCGCCTTGATCGATGGAAATATCAACGAACGCCGAACCAGCCTTCATCCGTTTAACCAAAGAGCGAGAAATGAGTTTAGGTGCTTTGGCGCCGGGAATCAGCACGGAGCCGATCACCAGGTCGGCATCGACGACTTCCTCTTCGACGTTGGCGCGGTTCGACATCAGCGTCGTTACATGGCCGAGAATATCGTGGACGTAGCGAAGCTTGGTCGGATTGATGTCCAGGATGCTGACATAGGCACCCATGCCGGCTGCAATCTGGCAGGCCGCGGTGCCAGCCATGCCTGCGCCGAGAATGACCACTTTCCCTGGACGGACGCCGGAGGCGCCGCCAAGAAGGATGCCGCGTCCGCCGTTTTCCGCCTGGAGGCACCAGGCGCCCACTTGAATCGAGAGCCGGCCGGCGATTTCACTCATCGGTGTTAAGAGCGGCAATGAGCCGTCGTCGAGCTGTATGGTTTCGTAGGCGATGCCCGTGACTTTTCGCGCGAGTAGCTCACGCGTCACAATCTCGTCGGCAGCCAGGTGGAGGTAGGTAAAAAGAATGAGCCCCCTGCGCAGCAGTGGAAATTCCGATACCTGAGGCTCTTTGACCTTCATGATCAGGTCGGACTTCCAAACCTCGATAGGCGATTCGACGAGTGTGGCTCCGGCGACCTCGTAGGCGCGATCCGTGAGGCCGCTACCGAGACCCGCGCCTCTTTCGATCATAACTTTGTGCCCGCGCGAGACAAATCCGGCCACACCGGTGGGAGTCACCGCAACGCGGTTTTCTTCGGTTTTGATCTCTTTGGGAACGCCGACGATCACAAATTCAAGGTACGTGAAGGTCTATGGCGAGTCAACGTGAGAAGACGAACGAAATGATGGAAATCGCATATGGCTGCTCGCGTATGGCATATAGATAGATGGAAAGCATACGCCATAAGCCATAGACTATACGCTAATCGGAGCGACACGCGGACGATTTGAACGGCTGGAACGTTTGGAACCGCTTTTTTCAGCAGTCTGCTACCGCCAGGCAGCCCAGGCGAGTAGTAGCCAGCCTAAAAGAAAAGCAACGCCACCGATGGGTGTGATGGCGCCCAGCCAACGCATCTCGGTTACGCTGAGTACGTAGAGGCTGCCTGAAAAAATAATGATCCCCGCCAGAAAGAACCAACCCGCGGTGCCGGCGCTGCTTTCCGGCCAGCGCGAGGCTGCCCAGGCGACGGCCAGCAGAGCCAGGGCGTGGTACATGTGATAGCGCACGCCGGTCTCGAAGATAGTAAGCATATCCGGGGAGAGACGAGCTTTGAGACTGTGAGCCGCGAAGGCGCCCAGCGCTACCGCTAAAAAGGCCAGCAAAGAGCCGGTGACAAAGAAGAAACGATCCATCGAATATATACCTGGTGAACCAGGGAAGATTAATTTTGCCGATGTGATAAATCGGCAACGTCTGCTTTAAGGAAGTGGCAACTAGCATCTTCCCCCTTTGATGGGGGAAGATTGAGATAGGGGTGAGTGCGGTTCGACAACAAGTTGTAAGCGACACCCCCACTTTTATTCTCCCCCGTCGAGCGAGAGAAAATAGACTCTCGGTGAAACATTTGGAAATTCAAAAAAAACTTAGGACTCACGCGGGCGCGCCTTTTTGCAGCGAGATAACGGTCGCCCCCTTTTGTATAACGATCTGGCGGTAATCGTTGCGCTTGCTCAGCGCGTCGATGAGGTTGACTAATGGCTGGCGCGCGGTGATGTACTCCTTCGGCGCCCCGGCAGCGCGCATGGTCGCGATCTCATCGACATTGAGATTCCAGCGCAGCAAGAACTCTTCGTCCGATACGCCTTCGGCATTCATTTTCTTGCGCAGTTCCTGAACCGTCGGTTCCGGCGGTTGCCGTTGGGCCCACTCCTTGGCACGGGGACGGTCGAGGATTTTTGCTTTCACCTCGGGTTCCATCAACTCGGCGCCTTCTCGCCCCCAATAACCCAGCGCGTACTGAATGATCTGGTCGGTCACTTCTTTGTAGCGCTCGCCGACGATGACATTGATGGCCGCCTGGCTGCCGACGAATTGGGACAGCGGCGTGACCATGATCGGGTAACCCAGCTCCGCGCGCACTTGCATGGTCTCTTCCAAAGCCTGATCGATCTTTTCTTCCAAGCCGACCTTGCGCAGTTGGTGACGCAGATTGGAGATCATACCGCCGGGCACCTGGTGTTGGTACTGGGAGTAGTCGTACTCCACGGGCGCACCGATGGGGAATCCCTCGCGCTTGGCGATGAAGGTGAAATGATCGGAAACCGGCTTGAGCAGCTCTTCGTCGATCAAGGTTTTGTAACCGAGGGCGCGCAAGTTCTTTGCCACATTGAATAGTGAGGGATTCGAAGAGCCGTCGGCCAAGGGGGGCAGAGCGGTGTTGACGATCTTGATACCAAGCTTGACCGCCTCCAGACAACACAGGGGTCCAAGTCCCGTGGTGCAGTGCGTGTGAAGCTCGATTTCAATGCCGTTGGCGTTTTGAAACATGATTGGCACCAACGTTTTTACCCGCTCCGGCGTAAGCAGGCCGCCGGGATCTTTGAGACAAAGCCGATTCACTTTGAGCGACGCCGCATCGCGGGTACGCTGCGCGAAATACTCATCGGTGTGTTTGGGTGAGACGGAATAGATGATGTTGGGAACAGGATTGATGCCGACATCCCGAGACACCTGCGTCTTCCACGTCCAACCTTCCAGCTCGTTCCACTCTTCGGAAATGCGCGCTTCGCGGATGCCGTTGGCAGCCATCCGCTCCATGAAGAGGCGGTACATCGACCTCGGGGTGAGGTCGAAGGCGCTGAAGCGGCCGGCATTTAGCCGCAGCGGCGTGTGGGTGATTCGTTGGCTCATTAACTTGACCCGAGCCCAGGGGTCTTCTTTCAGCTCCCGCACGCACTTTTTCAGATGCGAACTTGAGATCAGCTCGATGGCGTCGAAGCCCGCTCGATCCATCGCTTCCGCCACCGGCAGCATCATGCCGGTGGTCATGTTCTCCGCCCATAGACTTTGATGCCCATCGCGGATGGTCGTGTCGACAAACTTGATCCCGTCCATACTCAACGTTTCCAAGCCTCTGATGAAATTGCCCAATGAAACTCACCACGAAGTCGGGCGGGTTTGAAACCCGCCCCTACATTTTTGCGTCCTTTGCGCTCTTTGCGGTTAGATTTTTCTTACTTCGTGCTCCTCGTGTCCTTCGTAGTCGTTATACAGGCTTCTAAAAAACTCCCTCGGAGTCCTTCGACAAGCTGCTCAGGACGAACGGAAACAGGTTAAATGATTCATAAAATCCGTTCGTGCTGAGGCTCTCGAAGCACAATTCCGCTTTTTTCAACAGCCTGCTAGAATTCCAGACCGAAGAACTTTTTCGCGTTATCCAGCATGATCTTCTTGCGCACTTC
>JAHKKJ010000078.1 GCA_020027655.1 Deltaproteobacteria bacterium
CCGAAGGAAATGAAAGTCGGCTGCGATATCCTAGCCCAAACCGCGCGGGACAACGGGCGCGATCCATCGAAGATTACGATCGCCGTCGAAAAGCTCGCGACCATCGCCAAGACGCGCGAGGAGGGTCTCAATCTCGCCATGCCGACGCTTAAAACCAGCAGTGAGAGCTACGAACGCGATATCGATAGCATGCAATTCGCTCTCGACCGCCACATTTTCGGCTCCGTGGACGACGTGCGCCGGCGCCTCGATGAATTTATCGAGAACGGCGTGCAGCACTTCGAGCTCAAGGTTATCTATCCCACAATGGACAGCTTACAACAGCAAATGGAGCTCTGGGCGGAGAATATTCTGCCGCGCTACAACTAAAAAGTTTCGAGTTTCGGGTTTAGAGTCGCGCGTTGATTCGCCAAGAACCCGAGACTCAAGACTCGGGACCCGAGACCGTTTGATTGGAGGCCACGTTGAACTTGCGATTTACTTTGAACGGCAAACCCTGGCAAGTAGACTGCGAGCCGCAGGAAACTCTCGCCGAAGTTCTGCGCAACACGCTGAACCTCAACGGCACCAAAGTTTCCTGCGAAGTCCAGGTTTGCGGCGCCTGCACCGTTTTGGTTGACGGCGTGCCCGTCAGCGCCTGTACCTATTTGGCCTATGAAGCGCGCGGCAAAAGTGTCACGACCATCGAAGGACTGGAAAAGCCCGACGGCACGCTCCATCCGCTGCAGCAAGCGTTCATCGATGAGTTTGCCTTCCAATGCGGCTATTGCACGCCCGGCATGATCATGTCGGCAAAAGCGCTGCTGGACGAGAATCCCCAACCGACGCGCGATGAGATTATCCACTATATGGACGGCAACATCTGCCGTTGCACCGGCTATGTGCCGATCGTCGCCGCGATTCAGCGTGCCTCCGAAGTGATGTCGAAGGAGACTAAGAAGTGAGCGCTGAAAAGAAAACCGACTTTCACGTGGTCAATCATTCTCTGCCCCGCCGCGACGGTCGGGTCAAAGTTACCGGCAAAGCCCAATACGTCGCCGACCTCAGGCTCATCGGCATGGCTTACGCCAAAGTGCTGCGCAGCACCTATGCCCACGCGAAGATTATTTCTATCGATAAATCGCGGGCTGAAGCGCGTCCCGGTGTTTATTGCGTCGTCACCGGTTATGACCTCGAAGGGCTCAGTCCCTACTATGGCCACGCCGTCAAAGATCACCCGCTCCTCGCCATCGACAAGGTCCGTTACGCCGGCGAACCGGTGGCCGCCGTCGTGGCAGTGGATGAGCGGACGGCGTTTGAAGCGCTGGAGTTCATCGACGTTAAGTATGAAGAACTGAAAGCCGTTTTTACGCCGGCGGAAGCGCTGGCGGAAGACGCGCCGCTGTTGCATGAGCGCCAGTTTGAAGCCGGCGCCCTGCGCGGCTTCGAAGGCGAAGTGAGTGCCGGGAAAGGCACGAATATCTGCCAAACCCATAAAATCCAGTGGGGCGACGTCGACAAGGCATTCAAAGAAGCCGCGGCAGTGGTGGAGGGCAACTACTATTTTCCCATGACCTATGCCTACGCCATGGAACCCTACGTCGCCGTCGCCGAAGTCAACGACCAAGACGTGACTATTTACTCTTCGGCGCAGCACCCGTTCATGGTGCGCCATGATCTGAAATCCGTCTTCAATCTGCCGGTCAGCTCGGTTCGTTTAATTGTTCCCTTTGTCGGCGGCGGATACGGCAGCAAGTCCTATACCAAGATCGAGCCGTTGGTTGCGGCCTGTTCTTGGAAAGCGAAGCGGCCGGTGAAGCTCCAGCTCACCGTGGAAGAAGCCATGCTCACTACGCGAAGCGACGATGCTTACACGTGGATGCGCACTGCGGCGGACGCCAACGGCAAGATCATTGCCCGTCAAGCGAAGATCGTCATGAACACCGGCGCCTACGCAGAAAACAGCCCGCTGGTGGTCGAGAAATCGACCAACCGATGCGTCGGACCCTACGCGATTCCCAATGTTCTGATCGAAAATTCCTCCCTCTACACGAACACCGTGCCCGCCAGTTCTTATCGCGGCTTCGGTTGCGCTCAGGTAACCTTGCCTGGGGAATCGCAAATCGATGAGCTGGCCGCCAAGATCGGCAAAGATCCCTACGAATTTCGCCTCGCGAACGCGGCGAAGCCGGGCGAAGAATTTTTCCCTGGCATGCGTCCCTTCGACGGCACGTTGAAACAAGATTTGGAGACCGCTGCGAAGGCGATCGGTTGGGGTAAACCGTTGCCGAAGGGGCATGGCCGCACCGTCGCTTGCTCAGGTAGCGACGCCGGCGCCTATCCGCTTACGTCAACCGCCATCCGGGTCCATGCCGACGGTTCCGTGACGATCATGACCGGCAGCACAGAGTTGGGTCAGGGGAGCCATACGGTTCTGCCGCAGATCGCCGCCGAGGAATTAGGCATACCGTTCGAGAAAGTCCGGGTGGTCTCTTCCGATACCGCCATCACGCCTTATGACCGTTCCACTGGCGCGAGCCGCACAACCACGTTAATGGGCACCGCCGTTCTCGAAGCGAGCCGCGAAGCGATTCAGCAAATGGTCGTCATGGCCGCCGACGTGCTTAAAGTGAAAATCGAACAGGTCCGGGTCGTCCGCGGCGGCGTGCGTTGTGGCGAAGCCCAGTTGAAATGGTCGGAAGTCATCAGCAAGTTCTATGCTTTGCCTGATGGCGAAGTGATCGGCCGCGCCTATATTCGCAAGTCCGGCAAGTTTTCCGCGCTGCCGGTTTTTTGGGAAACCGCTGCCACTGGCGTAGAAATCTCTGTCGATGAAGAGACTGGAAAAATCACCATGGAAAAACTTGCCACCGTCGGGGACGTGGGCCTCGCGATTAACCCGGCTCTGGCTGAAGGCCAAGACATCGGCGCCGCCACCATGGGCATGGGTATCGGTCTTTTTGAAGAACTTGTTTACGAAGGTTCGCAGCTCGTCAATGGATCGATTCTCGACTATCGCTTGCCGCGCTTTTCCGACTTGCCCAAGGAAGTGGAGCTTCATCTCGTGCAAAACCAGGACGGCGTCGGTCCCTACGGCGCCAAAGGCGGTGGCGAAGCGTCGTTGAATTCCATGGCGGCCAATATTGCCAACGCGGTGGACCGCGCCGTCGGCGTGCGCATTCGCCAAGCACCGCTCACGCCGGAGCGAATCTGGCGCGCAATGAAAGAAAAAAGGGATAAAGGATAAGGGATGAAGAATGAAAGGGAAGGGTTCATCCTTCCGCCTTCCGACGACTGGAACGATTGGAACTGCTTGAACGACTGGAACACTTTTAATTTATGATGCCCTTAAGACGTTTCACAATTCACCAACCCAAGAGCGTTTCTGAGGCGTCTCAAATGCTTGGTGAGTTGGGCGACAAGGCACGTCTCTACGCCGGCGGGACGGAGCTCCTCTTGGCGATGAAGCATGATCTCCTGCGCTACGAGCACCTCATCGACGTGAAGACGATTTCTGACCTGAATAAGATCGAATTGAAAAACGGTTCTCTGATGATCGGCAGCACCGTAACCCACCGGGCACTCGAGCGGTCACCGGTGGTTAAGGAAAATTTGCCGGTGCTGGCTCAGATGGAAACCAACGTTGCCAACGTGCGCGTGCGCGCAAGCGGCACTCTGGGGGGCAACCTGTGTTTTGCCGAACCGCACTCCGATCCGGCGACTCTGCTACTCGCTCTCGGCGCCAGAGCGCATGTGCAAGGAAAAGCCGGATCGAAGACCGTAGGGATCGACAAGCTCATCACCGGCGCCTACGAAACTTCGCTGGCCTCGGATGAACTCTTGGTTGGTGTCGAGATTCCAATACCGACAAAATCCAAACAGGCCGCCTATCTCAAATTCCAGCTTCACGAACGCCCGACTCTGGGCTTGGCGCTGGTGTTGGATGTTGATGGTGATAACGTCACGACAGCCACCGCGGTCGTCGGAAGCGTTAGTACGGTCCCTACCCAGTCCGGCAAGGCTAATTCAATCTTGGTTGGTTCCAAAGCACAAATCGAAAAGCAGCTGCCGGACGCGGCGGAGGCTCTGGCCGAAGCTGCCGATCCGGTGGATGATCTGGAAGGCAGTGCCGAATACAAGTGCCACTTGATCCGCGTCTTCTTGAAACGGGCATTTTCCCAAGCACTGTCGTAATTTCCCACCATACAGGTGAGCGAATTTGGATTCTCTTGACTGTAGTAAAGAGAAGACCCTCCATCACAGCTTGCGCCAAAAACATCTGAGGCGTCCAGATTTCCCTTCATCTAACTTGAATGCTCACCAATTGACAGGACCGATAACGAATTTGTTCGCCCGTATAGAAATGGGAACGGCGTAAAACCGCTTTTTCTGAAGATTCCTTCGCTTGCACACCTTGCACGATTCTTGCTCCTCTATCGCTCCAATTGACTACACCGTAGCTGATCCCCGACAGAAACTTTGCCCGTGGGAGATGTTATGGATCTTTTTAGGGAATTTGTCCGAGGATTATCAGCCGAGCTTAGCCCATTTTGGAAATGGGCCATTAAACATTGGCCCGTCGTCCTGATCTGTCTCGTCGCCGCCTTCTTGCTCGTGAAATACCGGAACAAACGGAAATCGTAAGAACTATACAACGCAGGATACTCTCCACAACCCTTCTCTCCCGTCTTTAGCTGCTCGATCTGATTCTAGTTCTAGCGCATTCGGATTCTTGACCCTTAACCGCGTCCTGAGATAGATTCTCGGGGGCCATAAGGGTGATCGACTAATTGTAGGGGGAACCCATGAGCGGCGAAAAAACCGTAGACAACGTAACTTTTCGGATTCGGCACACGATGATGCTGGTGAGCGACCTCGACCGGAGCATCGACTTCTACACCCGCCTTCTTGGGATGGACATCCAGCGCATACGGCCTAACCCAGAGAAACACGAGCGTGTCGGTTACATCGGTTACGGCACTGAGGATGAGTACCCGGGACTCGAATTGATCGAAACGGGCGGCCCGGGCCACGTCAAAGAAATGCGACCCTGGTATGGCCATGTCGCTCTCTACGTTTCGGACCTATACAAATTGAGTGAAACGCTGAAGGCGGAGGGCGTGAAGTTTACCCTGGATCCGCAGCCGAATCGGCCCGGCAGCCAGGATCACGTGGCATTCATCCAGGACCCTGACGGTTACACCTTGGAGCTAACTGAACGGCACTCCAAAAGTGGACCGCCTTTACAGCGGTCTTGATCTCCATCACCGGATAGCTTCAACGAACAAACAATTCACGGTATCGCCGGTTGTAATCGCCCCGCTTCTCCGCGAGCTGTACCCGGCTCGGAACGACTTTGAGATGCTCGGGGTAGCCTTCAGGCTTCAGCCCCGGCTTAGCCGACTTCCTGCCCCTCTGAACAAGAATCTTTTGTCCTTCGTCGGAATGGCAAAGTCGATAAACAGTTTCGCCGCGCTGACACGCGGTGCGTGATTAACGACGCTAAGTGCGATTAGGGTACTCGCGCGGCAGAATGTAAATCGCGGGGAGTGTTAAAAAATTTGGAGCCACCCGCCGGAGTCGAACCGGCGACCTGCTGATTACGAATCAGCTGCTCTGCCGACTGAGCTAGGGTGGCTCACATAGGTTTGATGAAATGGATAATCGCTGCCACGATGAAAGAACCGACATAGGCAGCGAGGAAATCGAAGAGTACGCGAAACTCGGGTAGCTTCTCCAGATATTCCTGCAGTCCAAAGAAAAGTATCATGAACTGACTCAAGAATAAACCGAACAGCCCGATCAGCAAGTAAAGGAAAAATCCCGCTCTCCCTTCGTGGGCGACGGTTTTGCTCCCGGCAAGGCCGGCGATAAAAGCAACCCCAAGGTAGACAACCGGATTGCCCAGCAGATAATGAAAAACCACCTGTGCCGTTTCCTGCATACGCTTAGCTGCGAAGCTGCCCCAGTATCTTCACAGCCGCCTCCTTTGGACTCTCCGCGCTCACTATGGCGGAGATCAATGCCACACCCCGAACGCCGATATTCTTGGTGGGCTCGATGTTCTCCGGCTTGATGCCTCCTATAGCATAAACGGGTAGAGAAATATTATCCACTATGGTTTTGAGAGCGGGTAAGCCTTGAGGAGACCCGTAAACTGCTTTTGAAGCGGTAAAATAAACCGGACCGAACAAAACAAAATCCGCCCCGTTTTGTTCCGCTTCTTTGGCTTCTTGAAGCGAATGCGTCGATACACCTATGATCTTTTGCGGTCCCAGTAGCGCTCTTGTTGTTACTACTGGCAACGATGCCTTACTGAGCTGGACGCCGGCGGCATTAACGGCGAGAGCAACGTCGACGCGATCGTTAATGAAAAGAGCTGCATGGTAGGCCTGACAGAGTTTACAAGTCTTTTCCGCCAGCCAGAACAAGTCTCTGCCGGATAAGTCTTTTTCTCTTAGTTGGACGGCTTTGACGCCGCCGTCGAGGGCCTGCTCTAGAACCCAAAGGAGATCCCGGCCGCCGGTCTGGTTGCGGTCAGTTACGAGGTAAAGATCAAAATCGACTGCATTCACGCGGCAGGCTTCAAGCCAAGATCCCGTCTAGAGGGCTCGAGGCCGTAGCGTAGAGTTTTTTCGGTATGCGCCCGGCCAAATAAGCCTTTCGGCCCGATTCCACGCCCAGGCGCATCGCCTCGGCCATCAAAATTGGATCTTTCGCGCTGGCAATGGCGGTATTCATTAAAACGCCATCACAGCCCATCTCCATGGCAATCGCGGCATCCGACGCGGTTCCGACACCGGCGTCGACGATAACCGGAACAGTTGCCTGTTCCAGGATGATACGAATGTTGAACGGATTGCGAATTCCCAGGCCGGAACCGATGGGCGCTGCCAGCGGCATCACGGCGGCACAACCGATATCCTGAAGTTTCTTTGCCGTGATGGGATCATCGGTGATGTAGGGCAGAACCACGAATCCTTCTTTGACTAGTATTCTCGCTGCATCAAGGGTGGCCGGAATGTCCGGGAATAGAGTCTTGTCGTCGCCGATCACTTCCAACTTGATCATTTTGCCGACGCCGGCCTCGCGGGCCAGCCGACAGGTCCGAACCGCATCATCCGCCGTGTAACAACCCGCGGTGTTGGGCAGGATCGTGTACTTTTTTGGATCCAGGTAGTCGAGGAGATTCTCTTTGTTGGGGTCGGTGATGTTGACGCGACGCACCGCCACCGTTACGATCTCCGCGCCCGAGACTTCGATAGCCTTTTTCGTCTCCTGAAAATCTTTGTACTTCCCTGTCCCGACGATAAGCCGCGAGCGATAGCTGGTACCAGCCAAATTTAATACGTCTTCCATGTTTGATTATCCTCCGCCGACAAAATGAACGATCTCGAGGGCATCTCCCTCTTTCAAGAGGGTCGAACCGTGCGCGTCACGGGAAACGATATCGCGATTGAGCTCGACCACGACCCGACCGGGGCGGATCTGCAATTCCTCAAGCAATCGAGCTAGGCTGAGCCCGTCCGCAATTTCCTTCTCTTCTCCGTTGACGCGAATTTTCATCTAAACAAAAAAAACCGTCTCCACAGTAACCACCTAACGGTGGCCAGGGAATACGGTTTCAAGTTCGTCCCATTCGCTCTGCCGAGCGGTCGCGGGACTGTGACTTTCACGCTTCCCTACGCCGGTGCTATCCGGATCAGGTTCGAAGGGTTACCTGGTTATTCATCAGGCTCTCAGTCCGCCTTAGGCAGACACCCCTAGCATTCAAAGATTCTTAACAAAGGGGCGGAGTCAAGTCAAATTAGCCGTTACAACTCGAGTGCTACGGTGGCGTAGCCGACGACCTTACGCATGGGAGTTACGTCACCGGAATGGCAGTGTTTGAGTAGACATGCTTGCTTTACATCGAGACAGTTGGCGGCAAAAAGCAATACCGCCGTGGGAAGCAAGCCGCACATGGTGATATTTTCCCGTTCCGCGGCTGCGATCAATGCACGGGGGTTCAGCGCCAGTACTTGTTCGAGAGCGATACCGTCCAATTCATTAGTCTCTTTGGGTGAGAGATAATGGCTGAGATCACTGCTTGCCATCATGACGGTTCTGGTTCCCGGCTGTCTATTGTTACGCAAAAGATCTGCGACAGCCGTTCCCAGTTCGAAGCATTCTTCGATCGAGATATGAGCGAGTGATATGGGAATCAAGGAGAAGTCGCCGAGGACACGTTGCAAAAAAGGTAGCTGGACCTCGATGCTGTGCTCACGGGCGTGGGCGGCTTCATCCTGCTTTAGAAAATGCACCGCATCTTGCAGCAGATGGTTTAGCTCTTGATCGATCCTTACTGTGCCCAGCGGCGTCTGCCAAAAGTCCGCCGGGCTAAGCGCCGCCCGATGGCCCCTAGCCTGATGGTTGACGCCCAGTAAGATGACGCGCTCAATGGAATTGTCCAGAAGCGCATAGAAATGCGCCGCGCAAGGGCCGGAATAGACGTAGCCCGCGTGGGGAACCAATCCCCCGATCAAAGATGATGAGGGCGACTTATCGCCTTGGGGTCCCAACGGGTTCGACTCGAAGCATTCATCGATGAGTCGGCCAAGTTCTTCAGCTTCTGAAGGATAAAATGAACCGGCTACTGCAGCAGGTCTGATTCGGTCCATGACCCCCGAAGATTTGCGTTAGGGCTCGACGATCTCAACTTGGAGAATGCCAATGCCTTCAACTTCACCTTCCACTTTGTCACCGGGTTTGAGATACACTGGCGGCACGCGAGCGAAGCCAACGCCGGAAGGAGTGCCGGTGCTGATGATGTCGCCGGGCTCCAATGTCAGTCCACTCGACAAGCTTTCGATGATCGTCGGGATATCAAAGATCATGTCGCGGGTGTTGCCGTCCTGCATAACCTCACCGTTGACCCGGCAAATGAGCCGCACCTGCTGGGGATCCGGCAAGGCGCTTTTGTGGACGATCCATGGTCCCAACGGACAGAAAGTATCCAGCGATTTTCCCTTGAACCATTGTCCGTGTTGACGCTGGAGCTCGCGGGCGGTCATATCGAGGCACACCGTGTAACCGAACACGTAGTCGTAGGCTTTGTCTTTTGGGATGTCCCGACCTTTCTTTCCCATAACGACGGCCAATTCGATTTCCCAGTCGAGTTTGTCAGTGACCTTGTGATGGACAACCTTGCCCATGTGACCGATCACCGACGTAGCAGGCTTGGTGAAAAACACCGGCCATTCAGGGTATTTGATGTCCAGCGCACGTGCCCTTGCCCCTTCATCGACATGTTCGCGATAATTGATGCCGAGCATCACCACGTTTTTTCTCGGCCAGGGAATGGGAGAGAGCAGCTTGGCTTGGCTCGATTTCAGCAGCGCATCGGCGCGTGCGAGTTTCTTTTGCTCCTCCACATTTTTCCCTGCCACATACTTCTCCGCCTTCTTCGCAGCTTGGAGCGCTTTGCTACCTGCCTCGATAAAGGCTTGCATACTCGCCAAATAAGGCGGATTGCCACCCCTCAAGTAGCGACGGGTTGTCTCCGCCACATCGATGATCTGATCCTGGGGGCCCATGAGACCGATTCGTTGCTGATTCTTCCGTCCGAAAGTGATAAACCGCATCGTCTCCTCCGAGTTGGAAAATATTTTCACGAAAGGTCTACGCCGGTCCCTAACAGCCTGCAAGCGATGAGCCCTCTGACCGTCGACAGGAACTTATTGAGCGTAGATACCAACGACCCTAGTTGTGGGAAATGACCGTTCTCCTGCGACAGCTATAGGAAAGGGCCAGTTGATTGTCAAGCTAGACGCCCCAGTGACGCTAAGGCATCGAAGCCGGTTTCCGATACTCATCGTGCATTTGCCTGCCAAAATCGGCAATGGTAACTTTCCCTGATGAAGAGCAAGGGCAAAAGAGAACCCCGAGTCTCAATGCGCGAGGGAGATCGCATTCTGATTAACAAAGGGATTTCAAAAAAAGTCTTTATCGTTGCGCGGGTCGAGGTGCCGCACTCCAGCGAGAGAGTCTTCGTTTCCAAATCCGGCGGGAAGTACACCATCGGCCTTAAGGTTTGGAAATCGGATTATGCCTGGAGTGAGAAGAACCAAATGTGGGTGCCGAAACACTAGCCGGCTTTACAGATTG
>JAHKKJ010000079.1 GCA_020027655.1 Deltaproteobacteria bacterium
TTCTTCAACAACGCCTGAAAGCGTCATTTTCGAATTGCCGAGACTTAACTCCGAGTCGTGAAGAACCAGCCCGTTTTTCTGCCGCGAGATCTGAGCTTTGAGTTCAGCCGAGCTACCCGCGGGCTTGCGCAGCCAATCCCCATAGCGAAACTCGCTCTTCTCCCCTTTGACCAAAGCGCCCATGCGCAAGTTAGCCCACGTACCCTCGAACCGGCTATAGGCATTCACCGAACCTTCCGTCGCTAGAGCAACAGGCAGAGTTTGCTTGAGAAAAGGGAGGTTACGAAGTTGAGTCAGATTGATGGAGTTCAAGATCAGGCTGCCTTTGAGTTGCGCCTCGGCCCAGGGACGGCCTTCGGGGATTTCCACGGAACCCTCCAAAATCGCATTGTAGTTTGAGGAGCCAAACAAAGGGACCTTGAGGGCAACCTCTGTGAGTCGAGGCCGGTTGAAAGTACCTCCAAGTTTCGCCTGGAGCGACAGGGGGCCGGTTACATCCAACTCGCGTGGAATCCGGTTTCTAAGGAAAGGCAGGGCTCGGGCGAGCAGCGTAGCGGACAGAGAATCGAACCGCATTTCAAGCTCCACGGGTTGCTGCCACCAATCATGCGGTTGCCGAAGCGGACCCAACTCTCCATCGATCCTGACATCGTGACCCAGCCCTTCGGTTACCGCTGCAGCTAATTTAATCCTGGTCTTCTCCGCAGGATTGAGCCCTCTGACTTCCATCTCCACGTTTTTGACGCGAATCTCTGCAGGCTCCTTGACGGAACGGTCGATGAAATCAACCCGGCCATTATTCACCTTTATTTTACTGACCAGGAAGCTTACGGATAGGAGTTTTCGCTCCGGCGAGGCTGTTCGCAACGTGGGAAACGCTCGGGAATCGTTTTTTCGGACTGCCAACTCCGACAGATTCAAAAGACCCCGTTCGTCGGTGATGATTTGAAATTCCGGGGCTTGAAAAGTCAGCGAGTTAATGACGATCCTCCCGAGCACTAACTGCATCAAGCTTACTCCCAACTTTAATTCTTTGGCGCGGACAATCGGGGTTGCGGCAAAGCGAGGATTGTCGGCAATGCGAAATTCCTCGGCGGAGAAACCGACTCCACCCCACAGGCTGGCTTCGAGTCGGTCGAAGGTGGCATCCTTGCCGAGAAATCTTTGCAATTCCTGATGCACCTGCTCGCGATTCTTCTCAGCCAAGTTTTTGAAAGACTGAACGAGCACAAGCACCGTTACGACGGACGCAATCAGAAGAAGCAAAAGAAATTTCAGAGACTTTCTCATGACACCGGTCGACGTAGCCCAGACAGCGGGTTCGCAAGAACTACCCGATCGAAGCAGTATCTGGGCCGCGAAGCAGGGGCAGCAGCATCGGTCAAGGCTGCGCCACGTCCCTGATTTTTAGAGCATCGGAACATGGGCTCGGCGGTTTTTGTTTCGGGAGCCGTGGCTTTAGTGAACGCTTTCGACAACTGTGGCGATGCCTTGCCCCACGCCTATACACATGGTCGCGAGGCCATAGCGACTGCCGCGCCTTTTCATTTCGTGAATCAGTGTTGTCATGAGCCTTGCGCCGCTGCAGCCGAGGGGGTGACCGAGGGCGATGGCGCCGCCGTTGACGTTCAATTTCTTGGGATCGATCCCGAGCTCTCGAATGCAAGCAATAACCTGGGACGCAAAGGCTTCGTTCAATTCGACCAGATCGATCTGATCGATGGTCAGGCCGGCTCTTTTCAGGGCTTTCTGCGTGGCAGGGATCGGTCCGATACCCATGTAGTTTGGATGAACCCCGGCAGCAGCCGACGCGACGATCCGAACCAGCGGCTTCAGTTTGAGTTGCTCAGCCTTTTGCGGCGTGGTCAACAAAAGTGCCGCCGCGCCATCGGAAAGAGGAGAGGAGTTGCCAGCCGTGACCGTGCCGCCTTTTTTGAAAGCCGGCTGCAGCGCTGCGAGCTTCTCAAGAGAGGTATCGGCTCTTGGTCCTTCGTCTTTGCCGCAGACGAGGGGCGAGCCCTTTCTTTGGGCGATCTCGAAGGGAACCAGCTCATCCTTGAGGCGTCCTTCTTCGTGGGCCTTTACCGCTTTGAGGTGACTTCCCAAGGCGAACTCATCCTGTTCCTGCCGGGTGACCTGATATTTCTCGGCGACGTTTTCCGCGGTCTCGCCATTGTTGATCAGAGAGTAGAGTTCTCCCATACGGCGGTTGGGGAAGCGCCAACCCAAGGAGCTGTCGTACAGGGTGGTGTCGCCACGCTGGAAGGCGTTGGAAGGCTTCGCCATCACCCAGGGTCCGCGGGTCATGCTCTCGACGCCGCCGGCGACGAAAAGGTCGCCGTGGTCGGTTTGGATGGCTCGTCCAGCCTGGTTGATCGCCTCCAATCCGGACCCGCATAAACGATTTACGGTGGCGCCGGGGATCGTATAGGGCAGTCCCGCGAGAAGTGACGCGTTGCGCGCGACGTTGCGGGAGTCCTCGCCCGCCTGGTTGGTGCAGCCGAAGTAGACGTCTTCGACTTCCTCCTTGCTGATTCCGGTCTTGTCGATCAATTTAGCGATAATATAAGCGCCCAAGTCGTCGGTTCGAACGTCTTTCAGAATTCCGCCGTGGCGACCCATAGGCGTGCGCAGGGCTTCAACAATAACTGCTTCTTTCATGGTTTCACCTGACCTTCGTTGTATGAATAAAAACCTTTGCCGCGAGTCTCGCCAAGAAAACCCGCGATGACCAATTTCTTTAGAAGAGGCGCCGGGCGATAACGATCGTCTCCGGTCTCACGCTGCAAACCTTCGAGGACCGCCAGGACTTCATCCAAACCGATCTGATCCGCCCAGCGGAGCGGACCGTGCGGATAGTTCACGCCGAGCCGCATAGCCACGTCAATCTCCTCCGCCGTGGCGACTCCTTCTTCGAGACTCCTCGCGGCTTCATTGATGATCAAACTAAGAATGCGCGGGAAAGTCAGCCCGGGCGTGTCTTTAACGCGAAAGGTTTCCTTGCCGATGGATTTGAAGAGTTGCTCGGCGCTTTGAATCGCACTCTCCGCAGTGCGTATGCCGGCCGCCAACTCAATGACCTTTTTGTCCCCCAGCGGATAGAAGGTTGCAAAACCCACGATGCGTTCAGGTTTCGCCGTCCATGAGGCCATGAGAGTAGTTGCAAAGCCCAGGCAAGAGGTGATGATCACCGCCGGAGCAGGCAAAGCTAGATCGAGCTTTTGGAGCAGCAATTTTTTCTTTTCAACCTGACTCGAACTCGTTTCAATAACCAGGGGCGTCGTCGGTGTAAGCTCGGCCAGATCTGCAAGCAGAACTGCCTCAAGCCCGGCACCGCGACTGAGCTCGAGCAGCTCTTGAGACAAGCGGGTTTCGCCGATAATCGCGAGACTATTTCTTGTCATAGACGTAAAAACCCCGGCCCGTCTTTCTTCCGAGATTCCCCCCCATAACCATCTTTTGCTGAATCGGGCTTGGGCGAAACCGCGGATCTTCAAAAAACGATCGGTAGAGCGACTCCGTCGCTGCAAAGTTGACGTCGTGCCCGATCAAATCCATCAGCTCAAAAGGACCCATGCGGAAATTACCCGCCAATCTCATGATGCGATCAATGGTTTCAACAGTGGCATCCCCGTCAGCCAATATTCGCAGCGCCTCGTTGTAGAAAGGACGGGCCACCCGGTTAACGATGAAGCCCGGACTGTCTTTTGCGCGTGCCGGGGTTTTGCCCATCCGGCGCATCAGGTCAGTTGCCTTGTCGATTACCTCTGAGGTTGTGCGATCGCCCTGAATGACCTCCACTAACGCCATCAGCGGCGGAGGATTGAAAAAGTGCAGGCCGAGAACTCGCTCGGGGTGCTGGGTGTCCGCTGCGATGGCCGTAACGGAAAAAGAAGAGGTGTTTGTGGCTAGCAAAGTCTCCGGCCCGCAAATTCCATCCAGTTGTTTGAAAACATCGCGCTTGAGCTCCAATTTTTCCGGAACGGCTTCGATGATTAAACTGCTTCCTACGAAGGTTTCAAGTTTGGTTGTGCTGTGAAGGCGGTCTAGAATTTGTTTTTCCTGCTCCGCGGTGATTTTCCCTCGCTCGCGGCTTCCTTGAAGGAAGCTGCGGATACGACCTACACCCTTGTCGATAAATTCCTGAGAAATGTCAAAAAGTAGGGTTTCAAAGCCTGCTTGGGCCGCCACTTGCGCGATGCCCGCGCCCATGGTGCCGGCCCCCAAAACTCCAATTCTTTCTGATTGCTCAGCCATATGCTTGAACTACAACTCGTCTCGCGTCTCGGGTCTGGGGTTTCGGGTTAGAACACAAGACGCGAGACACGAAACCCGAGACTTGTCCTTCTTATTTTCCCGTAAACTCCGGCGCGCGCTTTTCCAAAAACGCGCGCACGCCCTCGTCGTAATCGGTACTCCGTCCGGCAATTTCCTGCAAATGGGACTCGTATTCCAGGTCTGATTCAATATCGGGTAGCATCGCGTGGTTCAAAGCCCGCTTGATAAGACCTATGCCGCGCGGCGCGCCGGCGACTCTTGCGGCAATTTCCTTGGTCGACCTGACAAACTCCGCTGCCGGGAAAACTTTAGCGACGAGTCCGATGCGCTGGGCCTCGCGCGCATCTACGGTCTCGCCGAGAAGAAGCAGCTCCATCGCTTTGCTCAGGCCCACGAGGCGCGGCAAGATAAAACTACCACCGGAGTCCGGCGCCAAACCGACGCGCACAAAAGACTGAATGAACTTTGCCTCTTCCGAAGCAACCCGTAAGTCACACGCGAGAGCCAAATTACAACCGGCCCCTGCGGCGACGCCGTTAACGGCGGCGATGACGATCTTTTCCATCTGCCGGATCTGCCGGATCATCGGGTTATACTTCTCACGCAACGACGCGCCGAGGGACCCTTTCTGATCCGGTGTCCGACCCTTGAGATCCTGTCCGGCACAGAAGGCCCGTCCCGCGCCGGTGATGACGAAGCAACGGATCTCTTTATCGCGCTCACCTTCTTTCAATACTTCCAACACTTCCTTGTTCATCTGGGGAACAAAGGCATTGAGGGCTTGCGGGCGGTTAAGCGTAATGGTGGCGACGCCGTTTTCTTTCTCGTAGAGGATGGTTTCGTGTGCCACGGCGAGACGTTACTTCCTTACCTGCCTTTGAACTCCGGCTTACGCTTTTCGAGAAAGGCTTTCATCCCTTCTTTGCGGTCTTCGGAGGCGAACAATAGGTAAAATGACTTGCGTTCAAACTCCAAGCCTTCGTCGAGGGTGGTGTTTGCAGACTTGAGCACCGCCTCCTTGGCCGCCTTGACGGCGAGAACGGGTTTCGCGGCGATCTTCTTGGCTATGTTCTTGGCTTCGTCGAGCAGCAGCTCAACGGGGACAACATGGTTCACTAAGCCAAAGCGCTCCGCGTCGCCAGCGCTCATCGTTTCTCCCGCCAACACCATTTCCATGGCCCGATATTTTCCCAGGGTTCGGGTCAGCCTTTGGGTTCCACCGCTGCCCGGAATGATGCCGAGATTAACCTCCGGTTGGCCGAAGCGCGCGGTCTCCGAAGCGATAATGATGTCACAGCTCATGGCGAGTTCACAGCCGCCCCCTAACGCGAAGCCGCTCACAGCCGCAATCACGGGCTTAGCGATTCGGTTGATTCGATCCCGATAGGCCAATCGCTCTTGGATTCTTGCATCGAAGGGGCCTCGATCCGCCATTTCTTTGATATCGGCGCCGGCAGCAAAGACTTTCTCTCCGCCGGTAACGATCATAACTCGGACTTCGTCATCATGATCGAACTCCTGCATAGCCAGGGACAGATCCTTGACTAGGTCGTAGGAGAGAGCATTCAGTTGCTGGGGCCGGTTAAGAGTGAGGACGGCAATGGAGTCGTCTTTTTCAACGATGACGTTTTCAAATTCCATACAATCCAGATTTTTAACAAATACACCATGGAAAGAGGGGATTCAAGGTAGAATGAGAGTGCCCACAAGACGAAAAGCATGCAAAATCATTGGCCTAGGGAGCACTTAGACAATAGAATGGCCCAATAACTTCAAGTTGACACCCCCCCATCGATTTGCAAATATAGGTCCTCATCCATGTCCAACCGGCTCGAACCCACTTCCCGCAACTACGACGAAAAACTCCAGGGGATATTAAAAATCTCGGCTAAAATCTTTGCCGAAAAGGGTTTTCATCGAACGTCGGTAAGGGACATCTCGCGGGCCACAAAAATGAGTCTGGCGGGCCTATACTATTACTTTACGACCAAGGAAGAATTGCTTTATCTTATCCAAGAACGTTGCTTCGTTACGCTGCTACAGCGTTGGGAGCGCGCCGCGACGCCTGTTATGGACGTGCGCACTCGTATTCGCGTTTTTGCTGAAAACCATCTGAGCTTTTTTTGCCACAACATGCACGAGATGAAGGTGATGGCGCACGAAGACGAGTCCCTCACGGAAGAGTTCCAGGTCAAGATCTTGGTTCTCAAGCGGCGCTACGTAAGAGTCATCATGGATCTTATCCGGGAGCTCCAAGATCAAGAAGGTGGGAAAAAGGTTGACCTGCGTGTCGCGACCTTCACTCTGTTCGGCATGATGAACTGGATCTATACCTGGTATCAGCCTAAGCGAGACTTGCCGCTCCCCCAACTGATGGAACAGATGCTGCGCATCTACTTCTTCGGTGTATTGCACGGGGGAGCAGTTGAGGCGTCCTGGTTCAATTCAACTTCCGGTGCCTCGAGCAAGGAAACGTTTTCTCTTTGGCACAATAATCAGTAGGCCTAACCGCTCACCCTTCACGTAAGGGGTTAGCGGTGAGGGGTAAGGGGAATCTAAAAGGACTATGATTCGCATTGGAGATAAGGCGCCGTATTTTACCTTGAAGGGAATCTTTCAAGGAAGGGTCTCGGATTTCACGATTCAGTCTTTTCCGGGAAAATGGCTGATCTTTTTCTTCTATCCCGCTGACTTTACCTTTATCTGTCCCACCGAAGTGGCTGGGTTCAGTAATATGGCACACCAGTTTCGTGCAGAGGATGCGGAAATCCTCGGTGTCAGCGTCGATTCGCTGGAAAGTCATCGGAAATGGGCGGAGGAATTGGGCGGCATTAATTATCCCCTCCTCAGCGACGACGCGAAGACAGTCAGCCGTGCGTACAATGTGTTGGACGAGAGAGAAGGAGTCTGTTTGAGAGCCACCTTCATGATTAATCCTGCCGGAGATGTCAGTTATTTAGTCGTAAGCCACACCAACGTCGGCCGTAGCGTGGAGGAGACCCTGCGTGTGCTCAAGGCGCTGCGCACGGAGCGGCTCTGTCCCTCCGACTGGAAACCCGGCGAGCCCACCGGCGATCTCAAGTTAAGATACTAACGTCTTGTTTCAACACTTGAGTGAAGGTATTGATGTTTCCTTGGTTGTCATTCCCGCGAAAGCGGGAATCTAGTCTTACTTACATCCTGGATTCCGGCCCGCGCTAGCTATCGCCAGCTTGGCCGGAATGACGGTCATGGCGTGGGACAAAATTCCGAGAGGCGACGCTAGTCGCGATGGGCCTGGAAACGATCGAACAGAAAAAACAGGTCATCGAAGGCCGAGCTCGGATCCGCGAGCTTGTCTTTGGGGTTCAGGATGGCTTGATCAGCACGGTGGGGTTACTCGCGGGCGTTCAAGGCGCAACGGAAAGCACCGCTGTCGTGATCATCACCGGTCTCACGGCGATGTTTTCCGGCGCCATATCCATGGCCGCAGGCTCCTACCTTTCATCAAGCGCGGAAAAGGAGATCTTCGACAAGGAGCTGCGTAAGGCTGAGATGCTTGCCGAGAAAGAGCCGTATCTTGCAGCCGAAGGATTGCTCAAGGCGCTGAATCAGGAAGGCCTCCCACGGGAGCAGAGTTACAGCATCGTCAAGCTCTTGTTGCGGCAGCAGGAGGTTTTTCTCAGGACCTTTCAAGAGAAGGTTTTCGGTCTGGGCTCGGCGGAGATCAATCGACCCCTGCAAGCGGCGCTGGTCATGGCCGCTTCGTTCATTGTGGGCGCCATGATTCCCATCGTGCCTTATTTTGTGCTCGAAGGCACCGCTGCTCTTTATCTCTCGATTGCGTTCTCGGCGCTGACGCTTTTTGCTGTGGGTGTCTTTAAGGGACGTCTTGCAGGCAAGTCTCAGTTGAGATCGGGCATTCAGTTCTTTGCGATTGCCGTTAGTGCTGCTCTGTTGGGATATCTGATCGGCCTGGTCGTCCAATATTTCTTTCCTGATATTTCGATTCCGGCGTGAACTCTTCGGCCTACGCCCCACTCTTTCCCGTAAGACGGGGGAGGGAACCAAAGCTAGATGCCCGCGGCTCCGATACTGAGAACTGAATTAAGGAACCTTTTCTCGCCCTTCTTAAGAGATTGTGTCACAATCCAGGTCATTCATTCGACAAGCGACCACGAACGATTACCGTCGAGGTGCTCTGAAAATCCCCCTTTATCCCCCTTTGAAAAAAGGGGGAATTTCTTGCAGCCAGTTCTAATTCCTCACGATCCCATAGCAGTACCCCTCTTTGAAAAAGAGGGGATAGGGGAGATTTGCGTGCCTCAAAAGGCCAACAGCACATTGCGACACAATCTCTTAGAGGGACAAAGGTGAGGGTGTCTGTCGCTTGACCTCGCCCTTCTCTAACCCTCAATCAGGCTCCTCAGCAGCGTTAAGTTTTCTTTATCTTTTTTCAAATCCGGTCCCTTCGGCGTTTCGAGGCACATCTCGATGCCGATGTGGTGATGGAAGGCTGCTTCTGGTATGCTTTTGCTGCTGACGAGAGGGCGAAAGGTCTGTTTATGAGTATGCCTAACCATGAAGAATTATATGATCGCTTCGTAAAAGGCCTGGAGTCTAAACACAGAGGAGCCTTTGCTGCCGTTCGCCCGGATGGACAAGTTATTGTTGACAGGGACGATGTCAAAGTCGTGGATCGGGCGCTTAAGCAATTTGGCCCTGGCAATTTCGTGTTGTTAAAGGTCGGCAGTAGAGGAGTGGGGAAATGGCGCAGCCAACGACGGTTGTGACCCCCGCATATCCGTATGTGGAGGTCGAGTTTGCCGTCGGTGCTTTTCCTTCTCCAACCGTTTTCACTTATGTCGATACTGGATTTGACGGTTATCTGATAATCCCCGCTACACAAACATCGCTTCTTGGTCCGCCGCAATTCTTTGCCCCCTGGGAGCTTGGAAATGGATCGGTCGTGCAGGCGCAGGAATACCGAGGCGATATCCTGATCTCCGGATTGAGCATAAGCATTCCCGCCCGAATCACGCTAATAGGGGAAGAATACCTGTTGGGCCGTGGTGTTGTAGACCACGTGCGCATGACGTTTGATCATGGCCAGCGTCTGTTGTTGGAAGCGTGAAGCCCCTCTCCCCCTGGCTCATTTCTTCTCTAGCCCTGAATCAAGCTCCTCAGCAGCGTTAAGTTTTCTTTATCTTCCTTCAGGTCCGGACCCTTCGGCGTCTCCAAGCACATGGGTAACCCCCAAAAGCGCTGATCGTTAAGCAATAGACGGAACGCTTCGACGCCGATGTGGCCCTTGCCGATGTGCTCGTGACGATCCACTCGAGAATTAAACTCCTTCTTTGAATCGTTCAGATGAAACGCTGCGAGTCGGTCCAGACCGATGGCTTCATCGAATTCAGCAAAAGTTCGCTCGTAACCTTCCTTTGTCCGAATATCATAACCCGCGGCGAAGGCATGCTCGGTGTCGAAGCAGACCCTGAGCCGATCGCTTTCTTTGGTTGCGTCAAACATTCGAGCGATTTGCTCGAAGCGGTAGCCGAGATTGGAACCTTGGCCGGCAGTGATCTCTAAAGTAACTTTAACATTATAGCCGGGGCAGGCCTTGTGGACCTCGTCCAGCGAAAGCGCAATGGTTTTGATCCCTTCGTCTTCGCCGGCGCCGACGTGAGCGCCAGGGTGAGCGACCAGATTCGACACGGCCAGAATTTCGCAGCGTTCCAACTCGTCGATGAAAGCCGCCACTGAACGTTTTCGCAGAGTATCATCGGGTGAACCCAAATTGAGCAAATAGGAATCATGGGCAATCACTGTGGTAATGCCGGTTGCTTTCCGATTGATGTCAAACAG
>JAHKKJ010000490.1 GCA_020027655.1 Deltaproteobacteria bacterium
GGAAGCGCAGAAAAAAATCCTTGCTGCCTGACGTCTGCAGCGGCAAGAACATTGCGATCCCGGCGCTCACGGACAAGGGCGCACACTTCGGACCCGAAACGGTTGAAACCAAACTCACCAAGTCAGGCAATGATTTTGTTCTCGAAGGCAGCAAAAAGTTTGTCTTCGATGCCCGGGCAGCGACAAGTTATATCTGCGCCGCGCGAACAGAGAACGGCCAGATCGCACTGGTTTTGGCGGACCGCAACAGTTCCGGCGTTTCTGTCTCGGCGATTCACGCAGGCTTTACCATCGCCGTAGCCGAAGTTAAGTTCGACAAGGTGAAGGTGCCCGCCGGCAACGTCATCAGTGCCGGTACGGGATGGCAGATTGTCGAGAACGCTCTGGAAAAAGCGCTGCCGATCCTTTGTGCTTACCAGGTGGGCGCCTGTCAGGAAATTTTTGAATTTACCAACGAGTATACGCGCCAACGGGTCGTTTTCGGCCAGCCCATCGGCCGCTTCCAGCGCGTTCAAGACCATTGCGTGGATCTGTCAATCGCCCTCGACCAGGCGCGCTGGGCGACTTATGAAGCGCTGTGGAAACTCGATAGCGGAATGCCGGCTAAAGGCAATGTCCACGAAGCGAAAGCGGTCGCCAGTGACGGCTACTATCAGGCGACCAACTATGCCCATATGGTTTGGGCCGGCCCGGGCACGGACTATGGTCACCCGTTGATGGCGCACAGTGTACTCGCTCACACATTGTATCAGTATCTGGGTACGCCGGCCCATCACAAGCGCAAAATGATGGACGCGCTCTATCCGCGCGGATAGAACAGTTCAGGGTTCCGTGTTCAAAGTTCCGGGTTGAACTTTAAACCTTGAACGCGGAACTCGGAACAGCGGCGCAGCGAGGAGTATATGAGGCCTTCCTTATCTATTATCCCCTTTCTCAATTTAATCTGCGGCCTTCTCATCGTATCGCCGCTCCACGCCCAATCACCACAACATACGGCCCTGCTTGATGGCGCCAAGAAGGAAGGCAAACTCGTCTGGTATACTTCGATGGCCATCGACACGTCAAAGCCGCTGCTCGATGCTTTTGTGAAGGAATATCCGTTCATCAAGGCCGACCTTGTACGCGCGGGGGAAGAGCAACTGATGAATCGAATTCTCAGCGAGACCCGCGCCGGCCAGTGGCTATTCGATGCCATCTCCACCAGCGCCATGGGGGCGCTCGTGGATCGGCACTTGATTACACCCTATGTTCCTCCCGAGCGCGACGCGTTTTTGAATGAGTTCAAAGATCCGCAAGGCTATTGGACCGGTGTCTTCGTCAACAATCTCGTGCTCTGCTACAACACCAAGATGCTTGCGGCCAAGGATGCGCCGAGAAATTATCCGGACCTGCTCGACCCGAAGTGGAAGGGCAAGATGTTGATGGACCCCACCGACTATGATTGGTTCGGCACGCTGGTGACGGTATGGGGCAAAGAAAAGACCGTGGAATACATGAAACGTCTTGCGCTGCAGAATCCGTTATGGCGGCGCGGCCACGGCTTGACTGCGCAATTGCTCGGCGCCGGCGAAGTGCCACTGGCCTGGGCGTATAATTTCCGTATCGAACGGATGAAAAACGAAGGCGCGCCGGTAGAATGGATCGAATCATTTGATCCGATAGTGGTTACGGTGAGCGGTATGGGCCTGAGCACAAAAGCCGGTAATCCGAATAGCGCCAAGCTGTTGATCGATTTCGCTACATCAAAAAAAGGCCAGCAAATGGTGCGAGGGATGCGGCGGATTCCTGCACGCAGCGACATCGAACCGCTGGCACCGAAGATGGATCAAACCAAACTGAAACTAAAAGCCGTGCCTAAAGAAGTCTACCTGCACCTCGACGAATACGCCCGCGAGTTTCGCAAGATTTTCGGGCTGTAGAAGCAGAGCGGTCTCCCTGCAGCATGAACACCTTCAAGCATGGCCTCGCGAAGGTGGAGGGTCGATTCAGCACCACGACGAGGATTCCAAATGCGAGGCGACCCTGAAGCGTATAAGCCATGGAGATTTCAAGTGTTGGACATGGTCAGGGACAGAATCGAACGGCCGACACGAGGATTTTCAGTCCTCTTGCCGTAGCGGGACTATGTGACACCATCGGTCGCTATTGGTATCTATTCAAGCGTTTAACACCGGTTTTCGGAGCCCGATTTTACCGATTCGAACACATAGTGACATATAGTTCTGGCAAAGTTGTAGCAAAGTAAACGGCTATGCACGACTTTGACTGATCAATCGTCCAATCTCGGCAAGAAAATCGCTCAGGTTAAACGGCTTGATCTGATAACCATCAAATCCTTCGGCCAGCATCGACTCACGATTGTAGGTCATCGCCGATGCCGTGATCGCCATCACCGGAATTGTTCGGGTACCGGGGACAGCTTTAAGCTGCTTCATGGCAGCAATGCCGTCCAAGCCCGACAGTTGTATGTCCATCAGAATAAGAGCCGGCTTTCTTTCTTCGGCGAGCCTTAGTCCCTCCTCCGCTGTATCGCTCTCAATCGTCTGATAGCCCTTGGCCTGAAGCAGGTCACGGATGAGCTTACGGTTTTTCTCGTTGTCCTCAATGATCAGGATTAGTTCTTGCGCCATCAAAGTTCTCTTGATTGAGCGGCAATGTAAAGGTGAACGTACTCCCTTTCCCGACTGTGCTTTCTACCCGGATTGTCCCTCCATGCAGCTCGACGAATTTCTTGGTAAGCGTTAGGCCGAGACCCGTCCCTTCCCGCTTTTTGGAAGCATCGGTACCCACCTGGCGAAACTCTTCAAAAATTGTTTCTTGGTTCTCCGGGGCAATCCCGATCCCAGTGTCACTCACTGCGACCTCTACAGCCTCCTTGGTCAGCACAGCACTGACGCCGATAGATCCCCCTTCCGGCGTAAACTTGACGGCGTTCGATAGGAGATTGAGAAGGATTTGCTTGAACTTTCTTTCATCTCCTACCACCTCGCCCAACCGCTCGTCGATCTTATGCTCTACCTTTATTCCGTGCCGTGTGGCCCGTTCTCTTATGAGAATCAGCGCATTTTCAATCGCCATCGGTAAATCGAAGCTGGTGACATCCAGCTCCATCCGCCCAGCCTCGACTTTCGACAAATCCAGAATGTCATTGATCAGCGACAGCAGGTGGCGTCCGGAGGAGACGATGTCACCGATATAATCGTCCTGTTTTTCGTTCAGCTCGCCAAAGATCTTGTCCGAAAGGACCTCGGAAAATCCAATGATTGCGGTCAACGGAGTGCGGAGCTCGTGCGACATGTTGGCGAGGAATTCCGACTTGTGGCGGTTGGCGGCTTCGATCTGCTTGCTTTTATCCTCGATCTCGCGGAACAGCCGGGCGTTCTGGATCGCCAATGTCGATTGCGTCGCGAAGGTTTTCAGCAACTCGACCACTTCGGGACGAAACTCGCCCGTGGATTTTCTTCGTACAACCAAAGCGCCGAAGATACGATCTTCGCGCAGCAGGGGGATAACCAAACTCGCGCGAAAACCATAGCGCCCCAGAATCTCGCGCATGCGCGGCGGATAGCCGTGCTCTTCCGAAATGTCAGTAACCTGAATCGGCTCCCGACCCAACGCGGCACGGCCCACGACCCCGTCGCCCAGTCGTGGCGGATTCGCCCGCAAGGCCTTGATCAATTCTTCTTCCATATGGTCGGTGGCGCGCAGCAGAAACTCTTCCGACTGCTCGTCATACTCGTAAATCGCTCCACCGTCGGTACCACTCAATTGCACCGCGTGGGAAACGATTCTGGTCAGCACAGTTTCCAGATCGAGGGTCGAACTCACCGCCTGACCGACTTCACCAAGCGCCTTCAGCTCTCCCACTGATCTGACCAGTTCCTGTGTGCGCTGCTGCAATTCTTGCAACAACCGCACGTTTTCAATCGCAATCACTGCCTGGTCGGCGAAGGTTTCGAGAAGCTTGATCTGTGCCGGAGTGAATGGGCGCACCTCGGTGCGACGCGCCGACAATGTCCCAACGAGATCTCCCTTTTGACGAAGCGGAACGATTAATAGCGTGCGCGCGACCCCGCCGGAGCCCAAAGTTGGAAATTCAT
>JAHKKJ010000491.1 GCA_020027655.1 Deltaproteobacteria bacterium
GATATCCTCCGTCACCACGTAGGCGTGCGGCAGACGCGGCGCCATTCCCCAGATCTGCTTGGCCTTGAGACCCTGCGCTATGGCGGTAGCATTCATGGTGGCCAGTGCTTGGCCCTGAGCCACCGCAGCCAGGTTAGCGGCCGAGAGACCGCCTTCAAACTCAACGATCTCGGCGTCGATGCAGTGGCTGGCAAAGATTCCCAGAGCGCGGGCGACAAAGGGGGACGTGTGAACCACATTGGGCGGCGAAACGGGAGCTCCCAACTTGACCTTGCGCATCTCTTTGCAGGCAGGCTTGGTTTGAGCAGCAACCGGAGCCGTGATGGAGACGGCAGCGAAGATCGCCAACAATGTGGCTAGTGCTATTCGCCCAAGAAAAAAGTGACTTCGACCTACCCTTTGATAAGTCATATTCCACCTCCTTTGTGTTATCACTCCTGCTCCGGCTGGTGCATCCAAGGAGCCACTCGCCTCTCAACGAAGCGCAGCAGCCCGGTCAACGTAATCCCCAAAACGCCCAAAGTTACAACCGGGACAAACATTGCGTCGGTGCGGTAAATGCTAGCGTAGCGCGCGATCAAGTAGCCGATTCCCGTGATCGCCGTATAGAGATCGGCGAGCACCATGCCGATCAGCCCGCGCCCGATAGCAAGCCTCAAACCTGCTACGATGAATGGTACGGCGGCCGGCAACACGATGTGCATCCAGAGGTTTCGTTCGTTGCAACGGAAGGCGCGGCCGACTTCGATCAGGTGCTGGTCAACGTTTTTAACGCCTTGATAGGTATTGATCACAATCGGAAAAAAAGTAAAAAGAAAAACCACGGCCGTCTTAGCCGTAGTCTCAAAGCCAAACCAGAGCACCAAGACCGGTACCAGAGCTACTGAAGGAATGGAATAAAGCGCCGTGATGTAGGTGTCGAGGGCTATGTCAATTGCCCAAAAGCGCGCCATAACGAGTCCCAGGGCGATCCCGAAGACCGCCGCGAGACTCAAACCGGCGAAGAGCACAATGAGGCTCTGGGAAAGATATTTCCACAGCTCGCCGCTCGCAATCATCTTGACGGCGGCATCTGCCACTGCCGTCGGATAGGTAAACAGGACCGGATTGATCTGCCGCCCGACATACTCCCAGGCACCCAGCACCACAACGAGAGACATGATTCGAATGGCGATCTGAGCCGTTGTCCAACGGCGCTGGACTGCGCGCGCACGCTCCCGAGCCACCCGCTGCTCTGCCGCCAGCTCACTATCGAGCATGAGGCTTGGCCCAATCACGCTCCTGTTTCCAACTTTGCTCATCTGACTTCTCAAACTCTTACACCACCACCGATGGGCGCAGTTCCTCCCAGATGTGGTTTCGCATCTCCGTATAGCGCGGCTCAGCCCGCACGGCGGCCGGATCGCGCGGCCGCGCGAAGTTGACAGTCAAGACCTCTTTGACCCGGCCCGGCCGCGTCGCCATGACCGCGACGCGGTCACCCAGGACCAGCGCCTCATCGATGGAATGAGTGATGAAAACCATGGTTTTGCGCTCCCGTTCGTGGAGACGAAGCAGCTCTTCCTGCAGCACTTCTCTCGTCTGGGCATCCACTGAAGCAAACGGCTCGTCCATCAATAGGATCTCAGGATGAGTGGCGAGTGCTCGCGCCAGGCCGACGCGCTGCTGCATCCCGCCGCTCAGCTGATAAGGATACTGGTTTTCGAAACCGGCGAGTCCAACGAGGCGTATGTAGTGCTCCACTCTTTCGGCAAGTTGCTGGCGGGGAACGCCGGCGACCTTGAGTCCGAAGCCGACGTTGTCCACAACAGTCTTCCAGGGCAATAGACCGAAATGTTGAAAGACGATCGCAACGCCCGGGCGGGGAGAATGGACGATATGGCCGTCGATCAGGACTTGCCCGGAGCTCGGCGCGAGCAGCCCGCCGATGCAGCGAAGCAGCGTTGTCTTGCCGCAGCCGGATGGACCGACGATACAGAGTACCTCATTGCTTCTTACGTTCAGCTCAACGTTGCGAAAGGCGACGACTGTTCCTTCGAGGAAAAGCTTGCTGGCGTGATCAACGACGATCTTAGTGCCATCAGCCATAGGAAGGCGTTACTGTAAGTCTGGTATGATGCTTACGAGTCTAACGCGGCGAACCCTACCAAGGCATCCCCGAGGTTGTCAAGCCGCAGCAGCGACAATTGGACATTGAATCGAACGCAGAGTGCCGACGAGGTCGCGAATTACATGCTCAGCGGTAATTACGCATCGCTAGAGAAGACGCAAATGGTGCGACGAAACATACAGCAATTTCTCACCGGTAAATGGTATTGATGAACGTAACCGCAGCTGGTTCGCTTTTTTCGCCTAAATCGGCCACCCATGTTGCGAGAGATCGATGGGATTACCGTCCGGATCATGAACCCGGTATTCGGCCTCGCGGTTTGGCGGTCTTTTGTCGATGCCGGTCGCGGCGTTGAGTTCTTTGCACACCTCTCTCAGCCCAGCTACATCCTCCACCTCGAAACCAAAATGGTATAACCCGGGCTTCAATTGCGGCCCTTCGATCTTGCGCTCCGGCTCGATGGGTATGATTGCCAGATTGATATGCCCATCAGACAGATAGGTCGCGGTGCCTATTCCGTTGACAATCTTTAGGCCGAAGGCTGAGGTGTAAAACTTAACCAGTTTCTCCACGTCTTCCGTGAGAATGGCAAGGTGCCTGATCCGCGCCATTGTTTTCTTCCTCCTCTTATTCAGTGTCGGTGAGTCGCATCCTACGAAATCTTGAACCCGCCTGGCAAGAGGTCGGATTCAACTCACAAGCCTGCGAGTCTTTGACCTCAAGCAGCGAATCTTTTTTTCTACTTGATCTGTATCCTCGATTAGACCTATCTTACGAAAAAACTAATTGACGTACTCTATGGACTACCTGACGGTCACGGGGTTTCACAAATCATAGGCGTGTTTCTGGGGGATCTCTTCAATGGTCCAAACATAGTCGGAGGTAAGTGAATGGAAACTGCAAAACCACTGGAAACGGATGTACTCGTGATTGGCGCCGGCAATGCGGCCTCAGTGGCAGCTCTCGCTGCCCATGATCTAGGAGCTAAGGTTGTGCTACTGGAGCGTGCGCCGAAGGAGCGTCGCGGGGGCAATTCCGCTTTTTCCGGAGGTCTCTTCCGCTTTGCGTTTCACGACTTTGAGCAAATCAAAAGCATTGTCAAGGAGACCGCCGGCGCGGAATTCAAGAACGCGGAGGTGGAGCCCTATCCGAAGGATCGCTTCTATGGCGACCTCATGCGGGTCACGGAGGGTCTGGCAGATCCTGTGCTCACCGAGCTGCTGGTGGAAAGATCTCAAGATGTCGTCACTTGGATGGCACAGCACGGCGTAGTCTGGGAATTGCACATGAGTCATTGCGCCAGAGTCAAAGGGAAGCTGGTATGGCGCACCGGAACCATTCCCGTCGCCGCGCGCGAGGGCGGCAAGGGACTCATGGAGATGCATTTCGCCACGGTGGAAAAGCGTGGTCTCGAGGTGATCTATTCCGCCCGAGCTCTGGAGTTGCTGGTGGATCAGAGCGGCGCCATCGAAGGCGTCTTGATCGCATCGCCGGCCGGAAGACAAAAGATCATGACCAAGGCAATGATTCTCGCCTGCGGCGGCTTTGAGGCGAATCCGGAAATGCGGGCCCGTTATTTGGGACAAAACTGGGATCTGGTCAAGGTGCGGGGCACTCGCTATAACACCGGCGACGGCATCCGCATGGCGTTGGATATCGGCGCGCTCCCGTTCGGTCACTGGAGCGGATGTCACGCTTCTGTCATCGATGCCGACGGTGCCAACGTCGAAGCGGCTACCGATGAGAGCACGCGTTATTCTTATCCGTACGGCATTATGGTCAACACCCAAGGAGAGCGATTTGTCGACGAGGGCGAAGACTTCCAGGTTTACACCTACGCCAAGACCGGTAGAACTATCCTCGCCCAGCCTGGCCACATCGCCTACCAGATTTTCGATCAGAAAACAGTGCCGCTCCTGCGCAGCCAGTATTTGCAAAGCCGGCCCGTTATTGCGAATTCGGTTGAGCAGTTGGCCGCCGATCTCGG
>JAHKKJ010000080.1 GCA_020027655.1 Deltaproteobacteria bacterium
ACGTCGATCCCCGCGACCGTGTGGACGGTCCCCGAGGGCTACACGCGGGTCGTGAGGTAGCGGAACCCGCGGGTTCGCGAGAGCGCGGGGGCCGCTTCGGCGGTCCCCGCGCAACGTTTCGCGGCTACTTCTCGCCCGTGTACTGCACGAGGCCGCTGGGCGCCGAGCCGCTCTCCGTCTGAACGGACCACCGGTTGCTGAGCTTGTATAGGGCGTTCGACTACCCGCGCTGGCCCTATTTTCTACCGCCCGGCACACCAAAAGAGCTGGTCAACATTTTGCGCGAGGCCATGGCGAAAGCATTCAAAGATCCGGGGTTCGCCAAAGAATTCAAGAAACTCACGGGCGCTGATCCCTCGCCCATCACAGCGGAGGCAATCGAGGCGGCCATCAAGGAGCTGCCGCGTGATCCGGAAACGATCGCGTTGTACAAGCACATCGCGGACCACCGGCCAATGCCCGAGCGCTGAAGGCACGAGTGTCTTGTGACATTATCCGGATCGAAACCGCGGCTTTTCGTAATTCAATTTAGAATCTACTTGGTCACTAAAAAAATCGAGGACGTTCTTGATTAACTGGAATTACTCTGTTGCTGGCCGTGATAGGCCGATAAATAGACCTGCGAGTTTTACATCGTAATTTTCGCTAAGGAGGAGGTACCGCTTATAAAAGTCCAGCCGCTCGGCTATTTTTTTGAAGCGCTGCAAAGCGGCGACTGCTTAATCACGTAGTTCGACACGGTGCTCAGCGACTGTTCTTTTGAGGTCTGTGAGTCATGCTGGAAGAACGCGAGCAAGAACCATACACGGTGATACGAATTTGTCGCAGAAAAGAAAAAACCACAAAAGGTTGCCACGGATGGCTCATGTCCGTCATAGCGCGCTCAGAAAAAATTTGGAAGTCTGAATTCGCATCGCAAGTTGGATCAAAGTAGCCACAACGGATCGCCCACGGGGATATATTTTAATCGTTATTATAATTTTCTGAATGAAGCGGCGATGGATCCATCTACACGTTTGATTCTCAGTCCCTTTTCTCCTTTCTGGTCTTCCCTACCGACGAGGTTTCCAAGCCCATCATCGCCTTTCGATCCATCTAACGCAATTTTTAGCCGTAGGTTGTTAGCGCTGTCGGAGTTGGCAAGCGCCTGTTCTACCGTAATCTTTCCTTGTTTGTACAGCGTAAACAGTGCGTGTTCAAAGGTTTGGCAGCCCTCATGGATTCCGTGTTCCATCCCCTCCAGGAGCTGATTGATTTCACCGGCCTTGATGAGATCTTTGATTCGCGGCGTATCGATGAGGATTTCCAGCGCCGGGATGCGCATGCCATCTACAGACGGTATCAGGCGTTGGGAAATGATGCCGCGTAGATTGAGTGACAACTGCATAAGAATCTGTGCATGACGACCCTCAGGGAAGAAATTGAGGATACGTTCCAAGGTTTGGTACGCATTGGCTGAATGAAGCGTAGCCACGCACAAATGCCCTGTATCAGCAAAGGTAATCGCCGCTTCCATCGAGTCTGTATCACGAATCTCGCCGATCATGATCATGTCCGGCGCTTGGCGCACGGCCCGCTTTAAAGCTTCGCTGAAAGAGTAAGTGTCAAACCCAAGTTCGCGCTGGGTAACAATGCATTTTTTGTGCTTGTGCACGAACTCGATTGGATCTTCGACGGTGACGATATGGCCGGGGCCATACGTGTTTCGGTGGTCAATCATCGCTGCCAAAGTCGTGGACTTGCCGGTTCCGGTGGCACCTACGACAAGGACCAAGCCCCTCTTTTTAATGGATACATCCTTCAGGGTGGGTGGCAACCCGAGCTCATCGAGCGTCTTGATCTCGTATTTGATTGTGCGGATGACAAGGGCTGCAGAGCCGCGCTGGCGGAGGATATTGACACGGAACCGGCTGAGCCGGGGGACCGAAAGAACGAGAGCCAGGTCCATCTCGTTGCGCTGGCTGAACTCAATCCATTGCTTCTCGTTCATCGCTGCTTTGGCCAGCTCTTCGAGTTCACTGGCCGTAAAGGCGTGATCCCCGATCGGCTGCATAACGCCCTCAATGCGAAATACAGGAGGACTTGCGACAGTCAAGTACAGGTCTGACGCATTCTTTTCCACCATGACTCTCAGGTATTCCACTAATTCCATAGGCATCTCCTAAAATATTCAAACCAATCGAGCCGGAGCTTTTGTGGGCAAATTGAGTGCCAAGGAAAAGCGGCCGTTATGTCAAAGAAATGATGACGGAAAAGCCACCTTTCGTCCCTCGGTTACAAAAAATGTCCAAAGCTGTTCGATTGAGAACATGAGGATCGAATGCCGGTAGGAGGGCCTAGAGGTAATCAGCAAGCCGTGGGCTCCTTGGATTCCGGGATCGTTTTCGTGTAACATGAGCCACTCTCAATTCACAGTGATAGTCGATGTTCAGGCCGCCTAACTCGCATTTCAGATTGGAAGTATGCCGATAATGACGAAAACACTCCGAGCGTATCCATCGGAGGCGTTTTGAGATCTCGCTTTCATAAGGGCGGGGTGGTCGCTGGCCGATTCCCAACTGAACATCTCTGGAAAAGAGCCAAACGGCGGTGGAAAATAGCGTCTGGCGTGTTCGCGACGCCGCGCCATAGAGAAGACGCCGGAAAACCGCACTCAGAGCACGAACAAAAGCGAGAGTTAAACCGAGTCAACGAGGGGCCGCCAGAGGGTCATCCATTAGTAGAAGGCAGGTCAAGAGGCAACGATACTCCGTAAGAAATAAATTGCTTTATTCCCTTTCGAAGGAAGTTACGGGGTCGGGCTTTCTAATCAAACAATTTCATCGCGAGAATTTCTTGCATGGAAAGAAAAGGAACCGGGCGTCAATCCAGCATCGCGGACGTGAAACATCTGACAGCAGTTCGTTCTGAATGCACCTGATCCAACTGGGCGTCGTCCGCTTCACGCTTTTTTGATCGGCGCGTGCTACTTCTTTTGATCAAAGCCTCCCTCGCGCGCCATCCGTTCTACGATGGTATCGTCAACAAAGGTCTCGCGGGGAATTCCTGGTTTTCCCATAAACTCAAGGATCGTGGCGATTGCTTCCGACTCGACGCGGGGGATACTGTCGAGATTGGCTACCGAGTCACGGTAGTGCTCCTCGATACCCTGCGCGTCAGCTTGGCGCGAATATTTGGCGATCACTTTAAACGCCATGTCTTTTTGGTTATGCAAGGCAGCTACGCCCGCGGTGTAGGCTCTAATCATACCTTCCACGACTTCCGGATTGCGCCGATAGTAGTCGCGGGCCACCGTGATCAATTGCATCGAATACGGAATCCCCAAGTCCACGAGATTGACGAGAATCTTCGCCGGCAGTTTGGTTCCCGCACGAAGGTCGGAAGTGACAGCGCCGGCTATGACCCGCTGCTGAAATGCCGCTCCCACCGCGGCGGTGGCCCCCAAATGGCGAACGGTTACCCCGCTCTCCCAGGTTGCGGTCCGATGCTGGAATAACCCAAAGTAATTCGCCTTAGCTCTGCCGCGCCGGCTTCGATGCCCCAAAGCAGCACAGCGAATAATACGAACAAGGCAAGCTTGCTATTCATGTTACACTTTCGCGGCATAGTACTTGTCCATCTGGCTCTTGACACCCGCCTTGGCGCAGGCTTCTTCAAACATCAGCCGCACGATTGGGTCTTCGTCTTCATACTCGATCTGATTGCTGCCGAGCTTCACATCCACATCGGTCTTTGACGACGTTTCCCCATTGATCCCGTAGAGAATCCAGTCGCGGAAGTTCGTTTTAAACCATCTGGGGTGATCTTCAGGAAATGCCGAGAAGGCGCTTTAGGTTCCCTCCCATGATCTTTCGCAAATCTTCGATCTGCAATTTTAAATGTTTCTGGGCATGCTTCACTATCTTGGCCACTTCCCACTCCATCGGATTGAAAGGATGGTCCGAGCCATACATCACTCGGTCCACGCCCGCCCATGAAATCGTTTCACAGAAAAACGGCAGCCATCCAACAGCCGAACTATCCATACTCAGATTCTCGTGCTTTTTGGCCGCGTCGACGGCATCCCTGACTCCCTCTATGACACCCGAGTGGCCCAGGATCACCGATAGTTTCGGAAAGTCTTTTGCCACCTCAGCGATACGTTTGGGACTCGCATCCTCGCCCAGGCCACAATGAAATAGAACGGGAAGCCCGTGATGTTGTGCCGCCTCCATTAAAGGATAGACGTTTTCTTTGTCGTTCGCCGGGCATTTTTCGATAAGCGGGTGAATCTTTATTCCTTTGAGGCCCAGCTTCACGCCTTCCTCCAATACCTTCAAAGTATCCTTCGGACCTTTGGCCGGATTGAGACGCATGAATCCAATGATCCGGTCGGGATACTTCTCCATCGAACTGGCGATGTAGTTATTAGTGTCGCGGTAGTCTACCGGCTCGCCGGCGCCGATCGCAAAAGTCACGACTTTATCAACCCCCGCCCCATCCATGGACGCCATCATATCTTCCGCCGTGAATTTCATGATACGGGGGATCTGATGCACTGCTAATTTGTTTCTGGAGCCCATGTGCGAATGAGCGTCGACGACTTCTATTTGTTCTCCATCCAGCGTAATCATCCTTCCTCCCTGCAAGATCAATCGCAAACTCTCTGGCCTATGAGGCTAAAGTTAAAGTTTGGCGGTGAGCTTACTTAACCTGTGCCGCAGCCGCCAAGATCGCCTGAACTAGCCGAACAGCTCCTTCCATTTCTTCAGTACCTTTTGCTTTTCCGCTTCGCTCGATTCCGCGACCCGAGGAAAATCCTCGATCCAGTCGTAAGGCCGGCACGCATCAATGACTGCCCGCGAGCCAAAAAATTTCCGTGCGCCCTTGGGATATACGGGGTCGAGGGTGCTCGAGTACGTGTTGCGCAACAAATCGATGTCCTTTTCAGGATTCGACCTGGTGCTCATGGCCCAAATAACGTCTGCCAAGTTCGCCGGATCGATATCGTCGTCGACTACGACAACATACCGACCCAGATGCCCGGCGGCCGCCTGGCACTGCGCGGTCAAGTAGGCAGCCTGTCTCGCGTGTCCTGGAAAGCGCTGCTTGATCGATACCACCGCAAAAAAGTTCACGCCCGCCACCTCATGAAACCAAACTCCCCGAACGTCAGGCAATCCGTCTTTGACGAGGGATTCTTTCACCATCACCGAGCGAATCAGGGAATACATGTAGGAGTAATCATGGGGCGGCCGTCCTGGGGGGGCTCCGAGGTTGATCGGGTCGTTTCGAAAGTAAACGGCCTTCACTTCGAGAACCGGCTCCTGCTCTTCTCCCGACCCATAGTATCCGGTGAACTCGCCGAAAGGCCCCTCGCTTCGAGTTTGATCCGGAGGGCAAAACCCTTCTATGGCAAATTCACTGTCAGCGGGAATGGGAAGCCCGGTCACTTTCCCACAAACGACCGGCACAGGCTCTCCCAACATGGCGCCCAGGTAAGCGTATTCCGAGACTCGATAAGGAATGCCGATGCCACCGATGACGAGATAAATAGGATGGTGACCAAAGGAGACAGCTACCGGCGCCGGCTCGTTTCGATCGCGATATTTTTTGAGATTGATCGCGCCATGGTGAGCGGAAGAGATCTGCACGGTCACGCTCTTCTCATCCTGCACCATGACCCGGTAACAACCGACGTTCACCCGCCCGGAATCGGGATCCCTGGTCACAACGACGCAGCCCGTGCCGATGTAATTACCTCCGTCATGCTCGTGCCATTTGGGCGCGGGAAATTGTAGGAGATTGATGTCATCGCCGAAACTCTGGTTCTCAAAAACCGGCCCGTTCGCCACCGCACGGGGCGGAAAATTCGCCGACGCGTGCTCGTACTCGGTCATTTTTCCTTCGAGGCGAGCCACCAACTCCTCGCTCGAGTCGACGCCGCGGTGTCCCAAAGTAAGTCCCAAACGCGGCGCGTCAAGGATTGTTCCGGTGAGGATTCTCCGGCCTTGCGGAAAACCGGGAATGCGGTCGAATAAAAGCGCCGGTCCTTTGCGCCGGCAATTTAGTTCCGTGATGATTCCGATTTCGAGATTGGCATCCGCTCCTTGAACTCGCTTGAGGTTCCCTAACCGTTCCACCTCTTGGAGCCAGGAGCGCAGATCATGCATGGATGTTTCCTCGCGGACAAAGTAGGCGAATAACAGATCCCCTATGGAGTGTCAACGCGACATCCACGTGCAATGAGACTTTGGGAAAATTTAGAAGCGGAAACAATCTTGACAATCCGTGGTGATTGTGAAAATCACACTCCATATCTTCACTAGAGGAAACGTGCCCGTGTGGAATAGATTTTTCCGCCGCATTTTTACTGTCACTACAGTCATTTTTCTTTTGTTGAGCGGCACAGCACAGCCCAATGAAAACATTGTCGTTGCGTACAGCGGTGTTTCCGGTTTTCAGGGACCGTTGTGGGCGTTTTCCGAGCTAAAGCTCTTCCCCAAATATAACCTGAATCCGGAAATCGTCCTCATCGCCGGCGGGACGCAATCCATGCAGGCGCTTTTGTCCAACTACACTCATTTTGCTCTAGCGTCGGCAACACCGCCACTCAGCCTTGGACTCCAGGGAGGGGCCGTGGTGATCATCGGCGCCGCGCTCAACAAGTTCCCCTTCAGTTTGGTGACGCAAAAAGGGATTGATCATCCTTCCAAGCTCGCAGGCAAAAGAATTGGAATCGTGAACTTCGGAGGATCCAACGAGCTTGCCGTAGTGTTGGCGTTGAAAGAATGGGGCATCCCTCGTCAGGCGGTGACTCTGATCCGCAGTGGCGACACCGCGGGTCGGCTGATTGCCCTTGCGAACCGGGGTCTCGACGCAACTTTGTTGTCGATGCCGTACACGATTGAGGCTCAGAAATTGGGACTTAACGTTCTCGCCCATCTAGGTGACATGCAAGCCGCTTTTCCGATGACGGTGGTCGCAGTCAACCGCGCTTTCCTACAGAAGAAACGGAGCGTGGTAAAACAGTTCATGGCGGGTTACAGCGAAGCGATTTACCGGTTGATGCAATCCAAAGACACCGGCATCAGCATCTATAGAAAGTACCTCAAGCAGCAAGATGCCAAAATCTTAGAGGCTACCTATGATGATATTGCCGGCAAATTCTCCTTCCCGCCGCGGATGAATCGACAGGGTTTGCGTAACGCCGTCGAGTTAGTCTCCAAGGACGGGATGGGGGATTTCAACTTGAGCCAGTTTGTTGATGAAACGGTGATCGATGAATTGGAACGAGAGGGCTTTTTCGAATCCTTGAAAAAGAAATAAAAAAGCCCAAGCAATGCCGCTTAGACTTCTGACAATTTTGGTCTATAATGCGACCTTTCGTTGACAGTGAGTGACATGGAATACAGAACCGACGATTTACGTATCCGGGAAATCAAAGAGCTTTTGCCGCCGTCGGCCGTACTGCGCGATTTTCCCATCACGCGGAACGCCGCCAAGCTCGTGTATGAAACACGGCAGGCGATCCACCGGATTCTGCACGGCGCCGATGACCGCCTCCTCGTCATCATGGGTCCCTGCTCCATTCACGACGTGAAGGCCGCCAAAGAGTATGCCGGCAAACTCAAGGAAGCAAAGGACCGTCTAGTCGCGGACCTGTTGGTAGTCATGCGCGTCTATTTTGAAAAACCGCGCACCACCGTGGGATGGAAGGGATTGCTTAACGACCCCAAACTTGACGGGAGCTTTCACATTAATGAAGGATTGCAAATCGCCCGTCACCTGCTGCTCGAGCTTAACGAGAACGGCATGCCGGCGGGCTCCGAGTTCCTCGACATGATTACGCCGCAGTATCTCGCCGATCTCGTTTCCTGGGGAGCCATTGGCGCGCGCACGACGGAGAGTCAAGTCCACCGGGAGCTCGCTTCTGGTTTGTCTTGCCCGGTTGGATTCAAAAACGGCACCGATGGCAACGTCAGAATCGCGCTCGACGCGATTCGCGCGGCCCAGGCGCCACATCATTTCCTTTCGGTAACAAAGGACGGCCATTCAGCCATCGTGTCGACCATCGGGAACGAGGATTGTCATGTGATTTTGCGCGGCGGCAAACAGCCGAATTACGACGCGGTCACGGTCAATTCAGCGGCCAAGAGTCTGGCCGAGGCCGGCATCCCGGCGCGCATCATGATCGACTTCAGTCACGGTAACAGCGGCAAGGACCCGCAAAGACAAGTTGAAGTCGGACGCGAAGTTGCAATCCAGGTTGCCGACGGCGATGAGCGAATTTTTGGCGTTATGATCGAGAGTCATTTGAAAGCCGGCAGGCAAGACCTTCTACCCGGAAAGGAATTAGTTTACGGCTTGAGCATCACCGACGCCTGCATCGGCTGGGATGATAGCCGCGCCCTGCTGGATATGCTGGCGGATGCGGTCCGCCGGCGACGCCTCAAGGCCGAAACAGACGCCGAAGCCGAATAAGGCTGCAGACCCAGAGCAGATGCGGCGGGCTACCCGCTGAACCGATAGCCGCCGCATCGCTTGTTTTTCCCTCGAGCAGTTTACCGCGGCACTTGCGGCGAGCGCGCAGATTCCTCAGGGACAACGTCCAGCCTGGTCTTTTCGCCGCCGCGTAGAATCGTCAATCCGACCTTTACCCCGACCTGCTCTTCCGTCAAGAGCCTGTGAAGATCGTCAATGCTTGAAACCGGGTGAGTCCCGTAAGCAACAATGACGTCGCCTTCTTTGAGGCCGGCGCGATCGGCGGGCCCATTGGATTCCAAGGAAACTACCAGGATACCGCTCGCGACTGGGAGGTTGTTGAGCAGCACCTGACGGCGATGGAGCACAACGTTTTGTCCGGCAACACCGATATGTCCTCGCCGGATCTTGCCGTTTCGTAACAGCAACCCTGCGACAAACTTTGCCGTGTTGATCGCGGTCGCGAAGCATAGACCCTGAGCCGGCAGGATCACCGCAGTGTTTACTCCGATGACTTCCCCGCGGGAGGTCACCAGCGGGCCGCCGGAGTTGCCCGGGTTAAGCGCCGCGTCGGTTTGGATGACATCGTCGATCAACCGGCCCGATTGGGACCTCAGCGAACGGCCGAGAGCGCTGACCACTCCGGCGGTTACAGTGCACTGAAAGCCGTAGGGATTTCCGATCGCTACCACCAATTGGCCCACTCGGATCGATTTCGAGTCGCCGAGCGCAGCGGGCATGAGATGGTCGCCGTCGATGCGAATCACCGCCAGATCGGTGTCCGGATCTTCCCCGATCAAGCGCGCTTCCAAGCTGCGTCCGTCGGAAAGCGTAACTCCGAGCTTGCTGGCGCCATGCACCACGTGGCTGTTTGTCATAATAAAGCCATCTGGCGTAAACACGAAGCCGGAGCCGCTGCCGCGTACTTCCGCAGAACGGCGGGACGGCTCCCGACTATCCGGACTGTGTCTAACTTCGATATTGACTACCGACGGGCTGACTTTCTCCGCTGCCGCGGTCACCGCGGCGGAATAGGCGTCAAGCAAGCCGTCGTCGGATGGCGTGATCGGTTGGGAGCCTGAATTCTGTGCGTTTTCGTTGAGTACGAGCCGAAGAGCCCGCTTCATTTTATTCTCCTTTGGAAGATTAAAAATCCGAGTAAAATTTAAGCACGAAAAAGTCGGTTGTAAACCCCGCATCAAGGCCTTACGTCCAGGGGCATGCTAGTGTGGTGTTCTCCGAAATTCGCAACAAAAGTTGTTGTCATTCCGGCCAACCCCGGATCACAGTCCGGGGTAGCGCGAGCCGGAATCCAGGAAATAGAAGGAAAACTGGATTACCGCCCTTCGACGTCGCTCAGGACATGCTTTCGCGGTAATGACGGTGGGGCGCTCGCTGATTTATTTTGCGGACTTTAGTTCCAGGACACAAGGTTAAACATACAAAAAGTCACGCGAAGATACGCATTCGCATCGTCTCACGGGGCACGGAGGTCTTGCTGCTTGATTTTCCGTTTGGTGGGGGAGTAAACCTTTTAGTAGGTGCTTGAAAAGTTGCCTCGTTCCGAGCGTCCCTCGGAGAGGCAGAAATGAGGCGGAGGATCGCCGATGAAGAAATTTTTCTGGGCGGTTTTTTTAATGCTCGTT
>JAHKKJ010000492.1 GCA_020027655.1 Deltaproteobacteria bacterium
TCAATCACATTAGAGGCCGAAATAAGGAGCCCTATACGATGAACTTTCCCTGACTGCTGCGCCTCAGCGAGATGGATAGTAGCCCAAACGACAAGTGCGAATGTGGAGAGAATTATTCTTACCTTCATACGTCCTCACAACTCTACAATCGTGATCAGAAAACAAAACGATCGAGCTATCATCGGTTTCAGATCGAAGTTGCTTCTGCATTAGGCGACGAACGTGAAAGTGTGTGTATCCTATTGTGACCCATCAGGCATTTATTGAAACGCGGGGCAAGGAATATGCCAGAAATTACCGCTGATAAATCTGACAAAACGTGTTGTAATCACACTAGAATTTCGGCGACCTGAACGCAGTAGGTGTTCAAGGTAAACGATTAGGTGTAGCAATTTTGATATACCCGAGAATCAAAATTGATACACCTTAATAATGTATCCCACCTCCTGATAGGTTTTCATTCTCACATTGCCTAGCGACTCGACGCTCAAACGGTACCTTGAACTGCCCACGCTCTTGCGGTCATGGCTATTCGCTCACGCCACCTTCACTTAAAAATGCGTGATACTTTCAGCTACCCACCGTCGCGGGCTTTGTCCCTACAGCGCAGTGAAATGGCTGCGTAATGAAATAGGTTCCGCTCGCCACGGCTTGCGCGATACCCGCGTGCCACTCCTCTGCGTTTCCTCGGCCGTGAGGGCGCCGAGAATAGCGCCGTGCGCAAACTGTGCCTGCGGCGTGTGGGGCTGCTCGAAGGCGGCGAACTGCGGCCACATCTGCACGTCCCTCAATCCTGCCTGATGAAGACGCCGGTACAGACTCGCATCGGCACACCCTTGCGCCCCAACGAACCCGCGCGGTGTTTCCACTTTAGTTTTCAGCTCTGGGCGGAGTGGAACATTGACCACCCACGGGATATCCAGGGCCCGGACCATCACGGCTACGCGTCCGCCGGGTTTCGTAACCCGGACCAGCTCGGCGAGCATGCGGTCCGCATTTCCTTCTTCTAGAACCGTAAACGACACCGCCACATCCACATGGTTGTCCGGGAAAGGTAGGCTTTCCGCGTCTCCTTCCTGAAACCCGATGACGTCTGCAAGACCCTCTTGGATGGCGAGGGCCGTGGCCTCGCGGAGAAGATATCTGTTGATGTCGACGCCAATAATCCGGTTGGGCTCCGTCGTGTAACGGGCGAGCCAGCGATCCAGCACTCCCGATCCGCATCCCACTTCCAGGATGACCTCGCCAGGCCGCAGCTTTACCACATCCATTATGCGCTGTACCACGCTTAGATACCCAGCCGAGCGGCCACGTGCTTCCAGCATCGCCAGAAAACCCAACTCAGGGCCGCCAAGCGTTACTGTGCGAAACCGCGTGCTGAGCCGGGACAGCAGCGGGTCCCATTGTGAGCATGCTAAACTCAACGGTAACAGCACCAGGGGCGGGCCATCGCCTTGACTGTGGTAGGTAATGCCTGCGACAGCGCCCTGGAGGCCGCCGTGCGCCCCGCTGTCCCCGTGCGGTTGGTCGCTGGAAAGGACGTTGAGTAGAGCGGTCTCGACGTCTGCAGTACGGTCGGCGACAACATCCGCCCACGGCGGACTGAAATATCCTGAGAGCCAGACCACCGTAGCCTCTGGGAGACTCGTCGCAGCTTCGCGCGCCATGGCCGCCGGGCGACCCTGGTCGCCCGCAATGATCAGGAGCCGGGCGCCCAACGCACGGAGAGCACTCGGATCGAGGCGGGGCGGACAGATGAGCGTCAGTGATGCGATGCGTTCCGGATGCGCCTGCGCCAAGCCCGTGACATCCGCCAGCATGGAGGCCGCAAAGTGGGCGCGCTCAATCTCCAGATGGTCGAGCACCCGGAGAAGACGGTCGGCCACAGAAAGATCTGCTGCTGTTGTCATCTGCTCACCTCCTGCATGTGACTGCATCGATCCATCCGAAGGCCCTAACGACGTGCTGTCTGGCGGGCTAGGAGTGTTGGTTGATGTGGCGCAATCCTAGCGGCCAGTCCGCACGAGTTATAGCTTGGAGGTTGTTTTTTCATGCAGCTCGGAGACTGTATATTTCCGAATCACATGTTTAGGCACTAGTGAACAGACAACGAAAGGTCGCGCCGATCCGGTAACTGCCATCCGGTTGACGAAATCCCTCTAGCGCGCCGGTGTACGCTTTCCGCACAGCATCGTCGCTGGAAAGCTCTGCCACGCGAATCGCGTTTCCGGATGACATTAGACCACGTAGCGCCGTCGATAGATCTGCATACTGGAAAGGTGTGTCTACGTCCACAACTTCCACAGGCTCGAGGCCGGCCTTCGTCGCAAATTCCCGCAGCGCGTGCTCATCCGAAAGCGCAAATGGACCGGGTGTTCCCGGGGGTGGAGGCGGGACAAGGGCCTTCAAGGCGCCGAGCAGCGTCGCGGCCTGCATCCCTTCGGGTTTGCCCCAAGTCACAATCACGACGGCACCCCCTGTCTTTGCCACGCGTCTTGCCTGTGCAAGCGCAGCGTCTGGGTTCGCAGCGTACTGAAACGAGTTGAATCCGGTCACTACGTCGAATGCCTTATCCGTGAAAGGCAGCTCTTCGAGGTCCGCCACACGAAACAGCCCGGGCGCCACTCGTGATTGGGCGATAGCAAGGAGGTTCTCGGCTGCATCGACGCCAGTGACTCTTGCTCCGCGCTCGGCGGCCAGCTGCGCAGCCAAACCTGATCCGCAACCTACATCGAGATAGTTTGTTTGCGCGTCCACGTTAAGACGCTGAAACACAGCATCATAGACACGGCGAGTTATTGGTTCTTGTAAGTCTGCCCAATCACGGGCGCGGGCCCCCCATAGACGGCCGTTTAGCTTTCCAGTTTTGGGCTTTTCCTCAGTCGGCATACAAAGCCTCCTTCAAGTTTGACGACTGTTCTTGTTTAGAGTGACGCGTGATACTAGCCTCTACTATTAAGTGAGCTGCCACAGGCGGTGGCAAGAACGGGCCGTCCTATCTCTAAGACAACTCAAATTCTCAAACTGAAATCGTTCGCAATATCCTCCACAGATTAGGTCGTTGGAGAATTCAATTCATTACAGCTTGGTGCCGACCCCGATTAGGAACTCGCCGGGTACCTCGACGCCGTTTGGCCCTTCGAGCTGGCTCAACTCGCGTTCAATTTCCGCCCAAGCCTGTTCACGCTCGGCTTCGCCTAACTTTTCTACAGCCCCCGAAGAAAGGCGCTTTCCTTCAACCTTCGGATCATCTCTGCGGTGCATGAGTTTTGCTACCTGCAATTCCGATGATAGCCCCTACGCGTGGCTGAGAGGTCGGTGGCGAGCACGTAGCCCTTCGATCCAACTTGCTCGGCCGCGCTCAGCGCAGGCTCGCCCGCTCCAGCGGCAATATCGTCCCCGACAAGGAAATCTGCTTCACCTCCGATAATCAGAACGATCTCGTCGTGCGCGGGGTTGCGTGTGCAGGGCGTTACCACTATCTTCAATTATTGAAATGTTCGCGGTGATGAACTGCCCATCACAGAGGAACATGCGCTTTATCGGGTCGTGAGACGTAGACGGATCAGTTCTGATCATCCGAAGGACGTCGAACAGATTCGTGAAAGCGCTCATGACTCCTCCTTTCGGCGATGGCTAACGACCTGAGCTCACCCGCACGGGGCAAGCTTTGCCTGGCACCCGGCTGCGTTGAGTGGCCTGTTACGCAGACGAGGCTATTTCTTCCTAGGATCGTCTGCAGGATTGACGTAAGTGACACCCCAGGGTCCTACCCCATGTATCTGAACGATCGATTCTTCTTTCGTCCAGACAAAATGGTTCGTCTTGGGCTGCATGATGACAACGCTTCCAGCCGACAATGGTTTGGTCTTTGCCGCATCGAACTTGTCGCCGATGCCGAAATTGACCGTGCCGGAAATAACCGTGGCATGTTCGATCGCCGGGTGCCAGTGAGCAGGGATCTTGTAGTCAGCAGGGAACTTTAGCCGGAATGTAAAGGGAACCGCCTCGTTCAGCGGGCCTTCGATGACGGCAACCTTTGCGCCCGGCGGCAGTGACGGGACATCGGCCCACTTAAGATCGCCCGG
>JAHKKJ010000493.1 GCA_020027655.1 Deltaproteobacteria bacterium
CTATCCCTTCAGCGGTCTGACGGCTCACATCAAGAAGATCAAAGAGAAACCGGACGAGGTCAAGCGAGTTATTCGGGCGGGTATCAAAGCCAATCGCTACATGCGCGAGAATCGCGATGGAACCATCCCGGTACTGATGAGCTCTTATCGGATCGACAAAGAGGTCGCCAGTGCGGCCTATGATTCCTTCATTAAGGGCTTCAATCTCGACGGCAGCATGCCGGAGGACGGGTTCCGCAGACTCCTCGATGACACTAAACGGGTGATGAAAATAGACCGTGAGGTCGCCTTAAGCGAAGTCGCCGATCTCTCGATTCTCCGAGAGGCGCAGAGGGAACTGGGAATCAGGTGATTTTGGATTGCCGAGTTTGGATTTTAGATTGAACGGCGAAAAGAGACATCCGAATGATCGCGCGATAGCGGATGCATTCAATTAGCGGACTGATGTCCCTGCTTAAGTTCACGCCCAAAGATCGGCGAGCTGGATTGACAGGCCGGGGAAAAGCGACGGAGTAAAAATTTCTTGGCCTCGAGCGCTGGCGGCGAGTCTGTAGTGGTCTACGGCTATCTCATACGCTTCGAGGGTCTGTTGATCCGGGTCTATTAGCCAGTAGTGAGGCACTTCATACTTGGCATATAACTGGGCTTTGGTTACGCGGTCTGTGTGATGAGTGGTGGGTGAGAGGATCTCGACGACGAGAGTCGGAGATCCCTCGATGGCGCGCTCGGTAATAATGCTGCGGCGCTCGTTGCCAATGAAGATGAGATCGGGTTGAACGACGGTGGTGGCAGCAAGAATCACGTCGGTCGGCGCTGCATAAATGTCGCCGAGGTGATTGGTAACGATATGACTTCGCAGAGTGAAGTAAAGTTGGCCAGAAATACTCTGGTGTTTCGTACGGGGCGCCGGCGTCACGGATAGCTCTCCATCGAGGATCTCATAGCGGTTACGGTCATCAGGCAGCCGGCAATAGTCGTCATAGGTGAGGACGATCTTACCTTGAGGGATGCTTTGGGTGAAAGTAGACGACATGGAGCCACTTCAAAATGTCTTATAGCTTCTTACTAAACAGGTTGTAGGAACTCAATCTTCTTGTCAAGCGCGAATGACCTGGAGGAAATGGTCAGAATTTTTGGAGTTTTGCTCTGTAATCCTTCTCCATAATTCAGTTCATACAGGAGGTAAAATCAGAGTAGAAGTCCCCTTCCCCGGAGGTTCTTGCGCCGTGTGACGTTGACTTTGCCGGGGATATCTAATATTTTTAAAGAAAATCTTGCATTTACGGGTGCTTAACTTTTATGGAAGAAGCCAGTGGTTGGCATAATTTTCTGGAGATCTTGACCAAGCCGGACAATATCCCGATCGTTGCGATGCTTATTCTCGTCATTTTCTTTACCTGGTTGGGGCTCCGCGAGGGCTTCAAGAACGACAAGCTCATCGAGGAAGGTAAAGAGGACGAGATCCCCAATGAAATGTGGAAATAGGTGATGCTGAGAGGTTGGCTGGCGTTATTAGCCGTCCTCGCGAGCATAGGGTTTTCTTTTGCTGCTGATTCAAGCTCTCCCGTATTAAACGACAAGCGGTGGCAGGAAGCACGAAAATCTTTAGCGGACGGTAAGGCGGCCGAAGCCAAGGCGACTTTTGAGGAGCTGCTCAAGCAATACCCCCAAGACGCTGATCTTCATCTCTTTTTGGGGATTTCATTGCTGCGATTGCGCGAACCCCAGGCCGCTGAAGCTGCCGTCGCAAAAGCCCTGAGCATTAACCCGAATCATGTCGAGGCCAGAACACTGCTGGGCTGGATCGATTCAGAAATCCGCGGGGACTTTGAGGCGGCGATCAAAGAATATTCAAAAGTGGTCGAGCTCCGTCCCGATTTGCCTGAGGCTTATAACAATCTCGGGGTGGCCCAAAAACGCAAGGGAGATCTAGCAAAGGCGGCGGACAGCTTCAACAAGGCGCTGAAGCTTAATCCCGACTATAGCGCAGCCATCAGCAATCGCGGCTGGGTTCTGGCAGAGCAGAACCAATGGATCGATGCACGCCGCGAATTCGAGAGGGCGCTAACAATCAATCCCGGTGACGATGGCGCGCTTTACGGGTTATCCCAAGCATTGCGCGAAGCGAGAGATTATGCTGGCGCACAAAAAGTCTTAAGCCAGCTGATCGCGCGATCGCCTAATTTTGTTTACTGGCTCGAATGGGGCCGGATCGGGTTAATCCGTTATTGGTGGGTATTGTTATTAACTGCTATAATGTTTTTTCTGAAGGGTCGTTTCAAGAAAGCGAGGAGCCAATCTAATGGCGGCTGAAGAGACGAAGAAGCGCAAAGGAACGGCACTCTTGGCGGTGATGGACGAGAACTGCTCGAGCTGCGCCGGTTCGCCGATATGCGAAGCCCACTGCCCGGTGGATGATTGCATCAATCTGGTCTACGAAGAGCTGCCCCAGGGGGGACTCAAGCCCTATCGCGTGTTTGTAGATAACGACAAGTGCATCGGTTGCCAAATGTGTTACAGCGAGGATCTCACGAAAATCCATCAGCACAAAGAAACCGGCGAGATCTACTACGAATACGCGAACCGGTTCTATGACCGTGATAAAAAGCCCGTCCCGCCCGATGCGATGCCAAAGAAAATCCAACTTCAGCTGATCGGGACTGAGTCCGAAGATCGGCTGGACAAGAAAATCTGCCCCTGGGACGCCATCAAGATGTACGAATTTGAGGACGGCCTCGAAGTTTCGGAGTTCTTTTATAACAAGTCGAAGATTAAACAGGTCAACGGCCTGTTCGTCATCGATGCAAAGGAAAAAGAACGCTTAGAAGAGAAGCAGGCAGAGTTATACGAATAGTCATTCATTATCATTGCCGGCAAGGATCAACATGGAAAACAAAGTCAATATAACAGAAACGGTCTTGCGCGACGCCCACCAGTCGTTGCTCGCCACTCGGATGCGCACCGAGGATATGCTGCCCATCGCGGAGAAGCTGGACGGTGTGGGTTACTGGTCCCTGGAGACTTGGGGCGGGGCCACGTTTGATGCCTGTCTGCGATACTTGAAAGAAAGCCCGTGGGAGCGGCTACGAAAGCTGCGCGCGGCCATGCCAAAGACGCGCTTTCAGATGCTCCTGCGCGGGCAGAATGTAGTCGGCTACCGTAACTACCCGGACGATATCGTGCAGGCTTTTGTCCAGCGCGCCGCCGGCGCGGGGATCGATGTTTTTCGCATCTTCGATGCCATGAACGATGTTCGTAATATGAAAACCGCCATCGAAGCGGCGTTGAAAACAGGCAAGCTCGTCGAAGGAACGATCTGCTATACGATCAGCCCCGTGCACTCCGTCGACTATTTTCTGCGGGTGGCCGAGCAACTGGGGGCCATGGGCGTGCAGATTATCTGCCTCAAAGACATGGGTGGTCTGCTGGCGCCTTACGTTGCCGGTGACCTGGTGAGAAAACTCAAGGCGCGGATCCCTTTGCCGCTGCACCTTCATTCCCATTGCACTGCCGGATTGGCGCCCATGAGCTACATGATGGCCGTCGAAGCGGGGGTCGATATTATCGACACCGCGTTGGCGCCGCTGTCCCAAGGGACTTCCCAGCCGGCCACCGAGCAGATGGTTGCTGCCTTGAAGGGAACGCCCCGCGATACGGGACTGGATCTCGCGGCACTGGATGATATTGCCGGCTATTTCTATGCAGTGCGGGGCAAGTACGCCGAGTTCGAAAGCCCGGTCAATAATCAGATCAAGACGGACGTTCTCGTATCGCAAATCCCCGGCGGCATGCTGTCGAATCTCGTCGCCCAGTTGCGCCAGCAGAATGCCGAAGACAAGCTCGACGCCGTGCTGGCCGAAATGCCTCACGTGCGGAAGGACTTGGGGTATCCGCCTCTGGTGACGCCGACGAGCCAGATTTGCGGCTCCCAGGCGGCGCTTAACGTTATGACGGGGAAACGCTATTCCGTCGTGGCGATGGAGACGAAGAACTATGTCATGGGACTGTACGGCGAACCACCAGGCCCGATCAGCGATGAGATCAAAAACAAAATCCTGGGAAAGAAGCAACCGATCATTTGTCGTC
>JAHKKJ010000494.1 GCA_020027655.1 Deltaproteobacteria bacterium
CGGAATGTGCCGGTCGTAATGGGAGAGTGCCATTGTCAATTTCAATCCAGCCATAATCAGCTCCTCTTCTTGTGGCTCTCAAACTGGTTATTGCTTACTTTATTTCGCCGAATGTTTCCACTCTCCGGACGATGGTTTAAGAAGTTCAACACGTTCAAGCAGTTCAAGAAGTTTAAGATCTTAGGATCGATTTGAATCACCGTAGAAGACGGTTTGAAGAGTTTGAAACCGGCAACTCTCGAATAATGGTTGGATCACGCGTGGCGCTGTCCCCATTCCCGCAACGCCTTCAGCACCGGACCCAAACTCTTCCCTTTATCGGTGAGGTGGTACTCAAGTCTAGGGGGATGGTCGCTGTAAACCCGACGGGAGATCAGGCCGTGCTCTTCCATGGCTTTCAAACGGGCGGACAGTGTATTGGGAGCAACGCCGGCCAGCGACTCCTGAAAATCCTGAAATCTTCGCGCTCCCTGCAGGAACAAGTCTCGCAGCAATAAAATTGTCCATCGTTCTCCGATGATGTCCAATGTCCGGGCGACCGGGCAACTCTTTTGTCGGTACGACCTTGCCATAAAAAACAATCTACCCTATTGACATCAGTTTTGCAATTGACTATTTATATTATAGTGACTATACTGATTATATTCATCTGCCGATTGGGTCGTAGGCTGAGGAAGGACGGCCCGTCATGAAAAGTTCCATTCGCTGGTTACTTGCGCTGCTATTAGGTGGCGCGTTGGTGGGACCGATTGATGGGGTAGGAGATGAGGATTCTTCTCTCACGACTTCGCATCGGCCCGAACTTGAGTACTTTAAGGCCGTAAATCGCGCTGGGCCGCCGCGCGATCCTCAGCTTCTCTTTTTGCTAATGGGCCAATACGCGAATGCGAATAGGCATCGTGAAGGCATCGAGTTTCTCTCGTCATTGGTGAAAGAGTTCGAGCCGCGGCTCTCGGATCGCCAGAAGTCCCTCTATCTTGCAGCGATCGGCTTATTGCGGGCCGAGTATGCGAGCGAAGTGCCGTTCTGGAAGAGAATCGGATGGGTCAAAGATACCATCGCGATCTTGGAAGAGGCCAAACGGCTATCCGGAGGACAGATTTTTCCCGTCCGATGGATGTCCGGAGTCGTCTATGCCCAGCTTCCCGCCGTCTTTAATCAGAGGAAAGCGGCTTTTGCTGACCTTACCTGGTGTGTCGAGAACCCTGATAAAGCACCCCATGCCGGATGGTTGAGAGAAGCCTATTATCGGCTTGCGACCCTATACCAATTGGATGGCCGCACTTTACAGGCGCAGGAATATTTGCGGGTCAGCGGATATGCGGAGTTCGACAAGCCGATCACGCTGACCACGGCTCTTGCTGAGGATCTCGCGACGGGGCATACGTTTTCTCCAAAACGCATCGCAGAGATCGTGCCGGGCAAGGTATATGCGTTGTCTGGCTACGAATTCACCGAATACTACTTCGTGGTTTCGGAAGATGGGCGCGAGTTGATCGGTATTGATGCCGGGACACGGCCGGATTCTGCAAGAGCGGCCTACGAAGCCCTTCAAGCATACGTTCCCCAATTGCCCGAGCTGACGGCCGTCCTGATTACCCACGCCCACTGGGACCATGTCGGAGGGTACAAGTACTTCCGCAGCCTCAATCCTCGCCTGAAGTTTTATGCCCGTGAAAACTACCGCGAAGAGCTCTCGACAGTGCTCAACGCTCCCGGTCGTTTCGGCGAGCTCTTCTTCGGCAGCCGCTTTAATTTGGAAGACGTTCGAAGTTTCAAACCCGACATAACGATCGACCGCCATACAGAGATTAAGATTGGAGAAACACGAATCGAATTCATCCCGGTGCAAGGGGGCGAAACCCACGATGCGCTTTTCGTCCATCTTCCCAATCACGGCGTGATGTTTGTTGGCGACTTCATTATGCCGTATCTCGGCGCGCGCCCTTTGTTGAAGAGGGAAGCTTGGATGGGTTGCTCGATGCAATCGACATCGTGGCGCAGAAGAATCCACGGTATTTGCTTCACGGTCACGAGCCGTTGACCCGTTTATTCGCATCTCCACGCATGCTGGAAAATCTAAAGACCCATCTCGCATGGTTGCGGGAGCAAGTCCTGGCTGCAATTCGGCGGGGAGAGGAACGGGCGACGATTCAGCAAGCCAATCTCATTCCCCCGAAGCTTCTTAGCGGCGACCCGGAGGTTCATCTGCCCTATATCGTGATGCGCGAAAACGTCATCAATCGAATCTACGACCAAAATGTCGGCTACTGGCAGCCGGATCTGCAAGGCGTCGATTATCTTAGCCGCTCCGATCGGGGCTCCATTTTAATCGACTACCTTGGCGTGTCAGAGCGACAGCTGATCAATGCTGCAGAGCATATGATCGCCGATGGAAAGTACGAACTTGCGGCGACTACGCTCGAGTGGACCAAAGGCAGATTTGCAGGAAGCAAGTCTTTTCGCGAGATTGAACGGTTAACCTACCTGAAGCTCATGGAGAAGTATCAGGAATTCAATCCGTTCAAGTTCATCATCTACTCTGGGCAGATCGGCGCTCAAGTGCCGCAAATGGAATCGAAAGAGCAGACTCCCCAGTCTATGACCGCTCGACAAGACGGTCAGTGAGAACTGGCCTTCTGGCCTGGAGTGCTGTGATGAAAACGTTCGTCGGTCCGTCGCCATTAGCTATGTCTTCCGCCGCCTCTGCCACAATGGGTCAAGAGCCGGCGCCGGATCCGCGGCTGCAGATTATGCTCAACGGCCCGATCGCAGGTACACTGCTTCGGTTTGCCGCGCCGACCATCGTGGTCGTCACGGTGACCTTGCATTTTGGTGGCGTCCAACTCCGTCATTTCGCGGATATCCTCAGCGTCGCCGGCATCGCCCCGCACCTCTGGATCGGCATTTTCAGCAATGCTCCTGATGTCACGAGCACCGGTCAAACATATCTACAAATCGTCGGACCGTTTTACGGATGCGTCGGCGCGGCGATGATCTTTTATTTCTCCTCACAAGGCGCAGGACGGATGCTCTGGCCATTTGTCGGCGGCATCATTCGGCTCGTCTTGGCCACGGTTGGCGGCTGGATAGCCGTACATCAGTTCGGAGCCGGACTGGCTGGTTTGTCATGGATGATCAGCGCTTCGTTTGTCGTTTTCTCCCTGGTGAGCGCGCTGGCGCTGAGGCGGGGTGCGTGGCGCCGGGACTGCTGCCAGTTCAACTAGATCCTGAATCTCGGACGTGAATCATGTCTATCGTGATCTTCGGCGAACCGCGCATCTGCACGGTCATTTACACACAGAAAGGATGCCTCTATGAAGTTCGTGACACTCCGCGTGCTCACCGGCGATCCGGCCAAGTACTAAGTAAGTTCGACCGAAGAGAATCAAGATCCTCTAGCCGCCGGCGATGGCGCCTACGATCATAAAGGGCTCGGCGCCCCTCGCAACCGCATCGGGCAGCGGCGCGTCCGGCGGTTCGTGGGAGAGATCCTCCTGGCAGGCGAAGAACCGCACGAACGCCCGGCGCTTTTGCGTGACCTGGTCCCGAATCGTCCCACGCAGCATCGGATAGCGGGCCTCGAGCGCGTCAAGCACCGCGTGCTGCGTGACCTGACCGTCGACTTCGAGCTTCACCTCGCCGTCGACGTGCGCGAGCTTGCGCAGATGGGCCGGGAGCGTGACTCGGATCATGGCAGCGTCTGAACCTCAACGGACACCACGGCCGGAAGATCCCGGACGATGGGCGCCCAACTGTCACCGGCGTCGGCCGACGCGTACACCTGCCCGCCCGTGGTGCCGAAGTACACGCCGCACTTATCGAGCGAATCGACCGTCATCGCGTCGCGCAGCACGTTGACGTAACAGTCGCTTTGTGGCAGCCCTTTGGTCAGCGCTTCCCACTCGTTGCCGCCGGTGCGGCTGCGGTACACGCGCAACTTGCCGTCGGGTGGAAAATGCTCCGAATCGCTCTTGATCGGCACGACATAGATGGTGTCCGGCTCGTGCGCGTGAACGTCGATCGGGAAGCCGAAATCGGTCGGCAGGTTGCCGCTGATCTTTTGCCAAGACTCGCCGGCGTCG
>JAHKKJ010000081.1 GCA_020027655.1 Deltaproteobacteria bacterium
AACCGGCTCGAGCTGCGCGATCCGACCTGGCAACAAGGAATGCCTGAACCTCCGTTCGAGGCAATCGTGCGCTCCTGAGAATATCTACCTGACCGAGAAAGAGGCACAACCCGCGTAGGGCCGAGGAGCGAGCATTAAAGCGAGCGGGCACGGAAGTCCAAAGTTCCAGGTTCAAAGTTCAAAGAGACAGGAGTCTCATCCACGTTGAACCTTGAACGTTGAACCTTGAACTCTTAGGGAGGCACAGGCCTATTGCCCGCGACCGGAGAGGCTCGCTCCTCGGCCCCTCTTCCATGAATATGCCAGCTAGTTTCTTACGGCGAAATATAGGAGACCGTCCTTTCGAACTGTCGGTTTAGGTCAGCGTTTAGAGAGAACACGTCTTCTGCAGAACACTTTCCTTGGCGGCATGCTAAAGCCATTTCAATCGGGACTAGATCGAGTCCCGGCGGACGAACATTCCGGAGATATTCCACCGCCCGATCGTTGGAATCCACCGCGAGATTATCCCAACTATAAATCAAACGCGCCGGATAGAGGATCGCGCGGATGTAGGGTTTGCGGTCCTTTGGTTCGAGTTCCGCGAGCCCGGTAAGTTCGCCGATTTTCGGCCGCCAGCTTCTTTCGACACTTTGGCGCAGCTCCTGGCGAACCTGTTCTCTCGTTGGTCGCCGAAACTTCGCCCTCTGGTTATTTAACAGCGGCACGCCATGATCTAAAAGATCCAGCCGATCCAGTACCGGCAATCGCCCCCAAGTGCGGTCGGGATTGCCCCAAAAAATGGAGAGCTTTTTTCCGTAAGCGTCATCCAACGCTTTAGCCTCAGCGATCATCCTATCCATATTAATCGGCGGATTGGGGCACCTCAGGATCAGCCCGACATCGATGTCACTATAGATCTGACTGAAACCGCCATGGGCCAAGCTACCGATCTTGTAGACTTCAACCAGCGACGGCCCGAGTTTGGATTTGAAATTTTCGGCAACGCTGCCGACGTAATCGACTACTGCTTGCATCGGAACCCGCTCCCCCGCTCTGTTGCAACTATATAGGCTGGCAACTTTGATGATTGCAATCCTGACCTTTGTTTTTGAGATCGATGCTTGCCACAATCATGCACCTGGACATTTGTATGGCCTTGAAGTAAGGGGAAGATAAATCAAAGACTCAAATAGAAAGGAACCGTCATGGCAACATTAATCACAGGGTTGGGTTTGGTCGGAACATCCTACGCACAGCTGGCGCTGAAGCGCGGCGAGAGCATCGTCTTTTACGACGTGGCGCCCAGAAAAGATTTTTTGGCGCATAAGTTGGGCACAGCAAACGTCACGGTGGTCCAGGGAGATGTGCGGGAGCTTCCGGCGCTGGTGGAAACGATGCAAAAACACAAGGTCGACAAAGTCATCCACACCGCAGGCCTGATCGGCGGCAAAGTCGCGCAGCCGCTCTACAGCGGTTTGCAGATCAATGTCATGGGAACCATCAACGTGGCGGAGGCGGTGCGGCTCACCGGCGTCAAGCGGCTGGTGCAAATCAGCACCATGGGCACTTATGACCGCCGGCTGGAGGGCGACAACCCTATTGATGAAAATTTTCACCGCGGGCCCGGCGAAGCCTATGGCAACTCTAAGGTGGCGAAGGAGCTGATGGTCGAAGCCTACCAACGGCTTTACGGATTTGAATTGATCATTGTGCGCCTCGCCAACGTTTACGGCGTCGGCCACTTTGCCGGCGGTTCCGCCGGCGGCGAAATGGTTCAAACTTTGCTCCAAACTGGCATCAAGGGAGGCCTGGCCAAGATCAACCAAGAGCAAACCCGAGATTTTGAATATATCTATTACAAGGATCTCGGCCGCGCTCTGGATAAGGCCGCCACCGTCGGATTGCGAGGAGCAACCACCTTGAACATCGGCACCGGCGTCATCGTGACATTCGACGATCTCGTTGGCACGGCTGAGAAACTATTGCCGAAACTCCAGGTGGAAATCATTCCCGGGACCAAGCCGCGTTCTTCCAAACAGCCCATGGTGATCACCAAAGCCAAACAAGTCCTGGGTTGGGAGCCGGAGTATAATTTGGAAGCCGGATTCAAAGACTACATCGAGGAGCTTAAGGCGTTGGGGTAGCCCGGGCTACGACGGTTTCGGGTGTCAGGTTTCAGGTTAACGCGAAGTCGACACTGACACCCGAAACCTGTAATTCCTGGACCTACGTCCGCTGGGCCGCTAACGTCTAACTAATAGAAGGCCAGGGTACCATTCTTACCGCTCTTATACCCGCTGTAACGAATCGTGGCGCCGTCGGTCTCTGTAATGATGGCGCCATCTTCGTCCGTGCGTAGAATTTCAGCCCCCACTTCCCGATAGCGCGCAACCACCTCGTTTCGGGGAAACCCGAAAGGGTTGCGAGCGCCCACGGAAAAAATCGCCAGTGAAGGCCGGACCGCGGCGACAAACTCTTGCGTACTCGAACCGGGGCTGCCGTGGCGCGGAACCTTCAGGACCGGGCTGCGTAGCTGATCCGCTTTAGGTTGTAGCCGTTGCTCATCGCGCTTATCCACGTCTCCGGCAAACAGAAACCGTATCTTACCGAATTCCAGCCGCAACACGACGGAGGTATCGTCCACTCCGTCCGGCGGCGGATAGAGCACGCAAAGCTTGACGCCGTCGATGGCGCGACAGGGTTCCTGATCGCTGAGGGTAACCCGCTTGATGCGCGCTTTCTCCAAGGCCTCTTCGAGGTCGTCGAAGCGGGTGGTTTTTCCCTTGGTTGGCCCGGACCAAAACTCCGCAGGGGCAAATTCCATAGCGATAGAGCGCATGCCGCCGTAATGATCGACCCGCGGATGACTGAGGAATAAGTAGTCCACTTTAAGTATTTTGCGCGAACGCAGAAACGGACCGACGATGCTTTCACCCGTGTCAAAATCCCCCAGCGCCGTTCCGCCGGCATCGATAACCAGCACCTTCGAGCCCGGCAGCTCGACGACGGCGGCGTCGCCCTGGCCGACGTTTAAATGAGTCACCCGCAGCTCTTTTCGGTCCCATCGTTCACGCCACCAATAAAACGCGTCCGCCGCCAAAGCCATTGCGAATACGGCGAGAGCGACAATGGCAAACCGATTTCTCCGCAAAAGAAAAAGCGCAACAATGAACAAATAAAGCGCTGTTACCTCAACGGCATTCGGCACGGGCACCGCTACGTTGGCGAGGGGAAGGCGCGCAAAGAGCCTCACCAGCCAAAGCGTCGCCGACAATAAAGATTCAGCCGGCCACACCAGAACCTGCGCGGCCGCGGGGGATATTAAAGAGAGAAAACCGGTAATCAGTCCTAAGGGTACAACGATAAAACCGACTAACGGCACAATCACCGGGTTGGAGATAAAACCGGCCAATGACAAATGACCGAAATAGTGAGCAATCAGCGGCCCGGTGCCTAATGTTGCAAAGAGCGGCACTGCCAAATGCAGTCTCCCCTGCTCTAGTTTATGCTTCCACCAACTCCGCTCCTGCGGCAGCTCGTCGCGTGGTCGCCGCGGAGACCCCTCCATCATGCGGCTCATGCCCCAAACAATAAACAGCACCGCAAGAAAGGAAAGCTGAAAGGAAATGTCGGCAATCACCGCAGGCCAGATCAGCGCGATGAGCAGCGCGGCAAAGGTAAGACTGGCAAACACCTCCTCTTCGCGGTCCAACAATACCGCCAACTCATAGACACCGATCATGATCGCCGACCGGACCGTAGGCACCATTGCCCCGGCGATGGCCGTGTAAAAAACCACCGCTAAAAAAGAGCAGAACGTCCCGACCTTCAGCAAATTCCACCGTAGGAGCAGATAGGGACTGTAGGAGCAGCCAAAGCGGACCAGCCAGAAGACCACCAACCCCAGCATACTGACGTGAAGTCCGGAAATAGAAAGCACGTGGTTCACGCCGGCAGCGGTGAACTCATTGCGCATTTCTTTGGTAACCGCGCCCATATCGCCGACCACGAGCGCCTTCATTAGAGCACCGTTATCCGATGAAACGTGCTGATCGATATAGCGGCGAATGTCCCTGCGCAGCGATTCGATTGCGCCGCGCACCCGACCCGGCCTGCGCGCCACCAGCTCGACCTCTTGGTCGTTTTCCAAATACCCGATGGCATAAATTTCTTGTCGGGCCAGATAAGTCGCATAGTCGAACCCACCCGGGTTGCCGGCGTCACGCGGTGCTTGCAATCGAATCCAAAAACGTACCCGATCGCCGTAGTGCCATTCTCGTCGAACGTGTCTCGTACTCACCAAAAGATTTCCGGAAATTTCTTCGGCTCCCGTCGGATGCCAAATTCTTTCACATCGCAGTAACCAACGGTTACGGTTCGGCAATTTCTCCGGTTCTCGCGCGAGGGAGCCCTCCAGATAGATGCGTGCGTTATCGTTAGTCAGCAAGCGCACGTGATTCGGCGGGAAGTCCGGGTGCAGCAATTGCCAATGCCGGATGTAGCCAAGCGAAAGACCCAGACCCGCGATAAAGATCAAGAGTCCCCAGCGTCGCGTTGTTGTTTTGATCACCAGCAACAACGGGACAAGCGTAAGAAAGAAAAACTGAGACGGGATAATCAGCGGTAGCGCGGCCACCGCCTGGCCCACCAGGAGCGATAACGTCGGAACCACAAGCCAGACCGACGGATGGCCGAGCTTCGCAACTATAGCTGTCCTTGTTACCGTCTCGGAGGACATCGGTGGTTCCGTCAGTCCGACACAGAGCAAAGGGATTGAAGGATCTCTCGAGCGGTCTTCTCGTTCATGGAGGGCACCTTAAGCAGCTCTTCCAATGTTGCTTTTTCGATTCTTTTAATGCTGCCAAAAGCACGCAACAGGGCTCGCTTGCGCGCCCCGCCGACGCCCGGAATACGGTCCAGAGCGGAAAAAAGTGTTTGCCGGGCTCGAAGCTTCTTGTGATGCGTGATGGCAAAACGATGCGCCTCGTCTCGCACTCGCTGCAGCAAGAAAAGCGCGTTGGAGTTGCGCTTCAAGATTACTGGATTGCTCTGTCCCGGGAGGAAGACCCGCTCTTCTGAGCGCTCGATTTCGGTGCTGCGCGGCGCCGATTGCACGCGCATTTTCGCCAGGCCCACCGCTTCCACACCTTTCACTCCGACTTCGGCGATCGCTGCCAGTGCCATGGCCAGCTGCCCCTTACCACCGTCAACCACCACAAGATCCGGAAGATCCTCCTCCTCTTTGCCGCGAGCGAAACGACGCTTCAGCACTTCCAGCATCATGCCGAAGTCATCCCCGCCGGAAGAGGCATCAATTGTCCGAATCCGGTAATGGCGATACCGAGACTTGTCCGGCTCGCCGTTGAAAAAGGTCACCATGGAACCGACGGCGTTGGCGCCATGCAGCATGGAAATATCAAAACATTCGATTCGCTGCGGATAATTTCTCAAGCGCAGCTTCGACTGAAGCTCCTGCAGCATCTTCTCCCGAGCCTTCTCTTGATCGTGGCGCTCCGAAAAACTTTGCCGAGCGTTCTCCCGGGCCATCTCCACCAACTCGCTTTTAGCGCCTCTCTGCGGGCTAAGAATACTGACTCGTTTGCCTTTGTTTTCCCTCAGGTATTCCTCCCGGACTTCCCGGTCATCCAACTCCACCGGCAACAAGATTTCATCCGGGATAAAGCGATGGCCCTGGTAAAACTGCGTCAGCAGCGCGGCCATGACTTCCTCATCGGGAAACTCCAAGTCCTCCAGCGCATAGGACTGGCTGCCCGTCAACTTACCTTGCCGCACGAACAGAACTTGGACTTCGATAAATCCCCCCTCCCGATAAAGTCCAAAAACATCCTGGTCGCTTCCCCAGTGGGCAACCATGCGCTGCTTTTCGAGGGTCTTTTCAACGGCCTGAATCTGATCGCGAATCTTGGCCGCCGCTTCGAACTCCAACGCCGCGGATTTCTGCGCCATCTTTTGCCGCAATTCCGCTAGCAGCTCGTCTTGCTTGCCTTCGATGAACAAGACGGCTTGACGAACTCGCTCCCGGTAATCCGGCTGGCTTACGGGCAAGACGCAGGGCGCCAGGCAACGTTTGATTTGATATTGGAGACAGGGCCGGCTGCGGTTTTTGAAGTTGTGTTCCGTACAGTTGCGCAAAAGAAAATGCTTTTCAACGATGTCCAGTGTTTCTCGAGCCGCCACCGCCGACGAAAACGGCCCGAAATAACGGTTGCCGTCCTTGACGATCTTGCGCGTCGTGAAAATTCGTGGCCAGGCGTGCTGCGTTGTGACTTTGATGCTCAGATAGCTCTTGTCGTCTTTAAGTCGGATATTGTAACGCGGCTTGTATTGCTTAATCAGGTTGTTTTCGAGAATCAGCGCTTCTTTGTCGCTGCTCGTGACCAGCGTCTCAACGTCGGCGACTCGACGGACGAGAAACTCGACCTGGCAGCGCCCATCCGGACTATGAAAGTAAGCCCGCACTCGAGCGCGGAGATCTTTCGCCTTGCCGACGTAAATCACCTTCCCTTTGTCGTCCCGCATCAGGTAAACACCGGAACGCGAGGGCAAATTCGTTATTTTTTCCGGAGTGATTGCCATTGGAATATCCAAAACACGGTCGGCGGGAAAGGGTGAGCTGCGGCAAATTGAGCATAAACGGGCTCGCCGACTTGATGCCCCTTAGCTGCCAAATTGGCAATGCTTAACTTCTCCAGCCGTATCCACATTTGCACTCTGGTGGACACTTTTTGCAATTTCCTAGCGTATTTCGCCGTTTTTCCAATCATAATGCGGCTAATCCACTGGGAGCAAATTGGCATGGCTTTTGGCCACTTACTGTTTAAACGCCGCGACGAAAAATTGACGAAAGTGAAACGGAGTATAGCATGTTCGATATTGAAAACCTGATGCACCTCGGGGTTTTTAACCAACTGATACCTATCTGGCAGGTGTTTTTTTTCATCGCGAGTCTTTTGCCATTTCTACTATGCAACCGCGTAAAAATCTGCCTTCTCATTACCTATATGTTTACCTACTATCTCGGCTTCATGGTTCAATTTGGAGATTACATCTCCACTAGCGGTTCGATGCAGCCGTTTGTCCTCTATTTCTCTCAGCGGTCTTGCCATTGCAGTCTTCTTTGTTGCGACGATCTTCACGGAGCAGCCGGAAAAAACCAAAGTTCGCTGGGTTCGTTTCTCTCAGCAACCGGATGACGAAGAAAGGCCGACTCGGATACGCCACTCGGACCCTGTGGAAGCCGCCATCAACGTAACTAACGTATCGGACGCCGAGCGCTGAGAATCTCAGCTAGCATCCAAGTTGTTTCTCAACTCACAAGCTGTTTCGCGACTAGGAACCTGGGCTGCGAGCCACCAACGGATTACGCAGCCCTATTTCTTGTTCTTCGATCGCCCGGATGCGATCGCGCAATCCCGCAGCTCTCTCGAATTCAAGGGCTTCGGCAGCTTTCTTCATCTCTTTCTTGAGCCTTTGAATTACCCTTGGCAAGTCTTTTGCCCCATAGTTGGTTTCCTTCTCCGCCGCCAATGGAACATCGACATAATCAGCCTCGTAAATTTTTACCAGGGGGGACCCGATAGATTTGATCACTGTTTGCGGCGTAATCCCGTGCTTCTTATTGAAAGCCGCTTGCAAACTACGGCGGCGATTGGTCTCATCCATTGCCAGCCTCATGGAGTCGGTGATGGAATCCGCATAGAGGATTACCGTCCCATAAACATTGCGCGCGGCTCGACCGATAGTCTGGATGAGCGAACGATCGGAGCGCAGAAAACCTTCTTTGTCGGCATCCAGGATCGCAACTAGAGAAACCTCCGGCAGATCGAGCCCCTCGCGTAACAGGTTGATGCCCACCAAAACATCGAAAACTCCCATGCGCAATTGTCGGATGATCTCAACCCGCTCCAGGGTTTCAATATCCGAGTGTAAATAGCGAACCTTAACGTTTAGATCCTGGTAATAATCCGTCAGATCTTCGGCCATTCTTTTGGTTAAAGTCGTGACCAGGACTCGTTCCTTGCGCTCGGCTCTTTTACGTATCTCTTCAAGTAGATCGTCCACCTGATTGCGCGCGGGACGCACAATCACCTCCGGGTCCATCAAGCCCGTAGGACGAATCAGTTGCTCGACAATGGCCCCTCTGCTCTTGTCCAACTCATACCGGGCCGGCGTAGCGGAAACATAGACGGCCTGGTCCAAGCATGCCTCGAACTCGGAAAAATTCAAAGGGCGATTGTCCAAAGCCGAAGGCAAACGGAAGCCGTACTCGACGAGAGTTTCTTTCCTGGATCGGTCGCCTCGATACATGCCGCCGATTTGGGGCACGGTGACGTGACTCTCATCGATGAAAAGCAGGAATTGGTTCGGAAAGTAGCTGATCAATGTCGGCGGCGGCTCTCCCGGTTTTCGCCCAGTAAGATGGCGCGAATAATTTTCGATGCCCGGGCAAAACCCCATCTCTGCCAGCAATTCCAAATCGTAGAGCGTTCGTTGTTCCAGACGTTGCGCCTCCAAGAGCTTATGCTCTGCGCGCAACTCTTCCAGGCGTCCCTTGAGTTCCAAGCGGATGTCCTGCGTTGCCTGCTTCATTCGATCTTCGCCGGTGACATAATGGCTGGCCGGATAGATGCAGGCTTTATCGACCCGCCGTTGAACTTTTCCCCGGAGGGGATCGATCTCATGAATCGTTTCAATCTGTTCATCGAAAAATTCAATCCGGAGCGCCGACGAATCCTCATAGGCCGGAAAGATTTCAACGATATCTCCCCTGACCCGAAAGGTGCCGCGATAAAAATCGAAATCGCTGCGCTGATATTGAATATCGACCAGTTTTCTCAGCATCTGGTCGCGTTGGATCCGGTTGCCTTCTTCGAGATAGACCATCATGTCGAAGTAAGCTTCCGGCGAGCCGAGGCCGTAGATACAGGAGACGCTCGCGACAATCAGCGTATCGCTTCTCTCTAACAAAGCTTTGGTTGCGGAGTGGCGCAGTTTATCGATTTCATCATTGATGGAGGCGTCCTTCTCAATGTACGTGTCCGTTGACGGCACATAGGCCTCCGGCTGATAGTAGTCATAGTAGCTGACGAAATAGCGAACGGCGTTATCGGGAAACAGCTCGCGAAACTCGTTGTAAAGTTGCGCCGCAAGGGTCTTGTTGGGCGCCATAACTAAAGTCGGTTTGTTGATGCGGGCGATCACGTTGGCCATCGTGAACGTTTTGCCCGAACCAGTCACCCCCAGCAAGACCTGATCTCTTTTGCTTTTCTCGATGCCCTGGACAAGTTTCTCGATGGCCTGTGGCTGGTCGCCCTGGGGTTTGAACTCGGAAACCAATCGGAACTGACGTTCTTCTCTGTTGCGGATCATCGGAGAAAAAATACCAGCCCGCGGGGGATCGGACAAGCGGCGGTTATCTAGCCTTCGTTATCCTGCCCCGCGTAGAGGCGGTCGACAAGCAAAGTTAGCAGGATCAAAAAACGAAGACCCAATCTCACAATTTCACCTCCGTTGAAGTACCTTAGGTTGTTCCTACCCTAGGTAACACACTGGCGCAGGCACTGAGAGGAGCGATTTGAAGCTCATTGAAAAACTGAAAGCAACGGCCACACGCCTAAGACGGGAGCTATTCGCTCTTTACTTGGCCACCCGAGACCCGCGCACCCCCTGGTATGCCAAGGCCGTTGTCGCCTGCGTAGTAGCATACGCCTTAAGTCCAATTGATCTGATTCCTGACTTCATTCCCGTTTTGGGATATGTCGACGACCTATTGCTACTGCCATTAGGCATCTATCTCGCTTTGAAAATGATCCCGCAACAGGTTCTAACGGAATCCCGGCAGCGGGCGGCACGGACGAGCGACAGATTGTCCAAGAATTGGGTGGCAGCAGCGGTCATCGTACTTTTGTGGACCGCCGGAATCCTTTTCCTGGCAGTTTATCTCTTGAGAGTCTTCTGTTCGTAATTGGGATGGTTTCAGTCGATCCCATGAGCCAAGCTATTGCCCGTGCCCCGAGTCGTTGCGGGTCAGTCCGCCGGGACGCACCGTCACAAGCCGGCCGGGCTGGCGAAACATGATCTGTGCGATGGTGGG
>JAHKKJ010000495.1 GCA_020027655.1 Deltaproteobacteria bacterium
CTTGAAGAAAAGAAGATCGACTTTTACATGGAGAGTCCCTATCCAACCTACCTTGCCAACAAACAGGGAGCCGCAGTCCTCCTCCTTCGACGTTGGAAAAGCGGGATGGCTGAATATCGGGGTCTCATTTTTAGCAGGAAGGACAGCGAGACAAGCCGCCTCGAACAGCTGCGCGGGAAGATGATAGCTTTTGAGGACCCCGGATCGACTTCGGGCTATTTTCTGCCGAAAGTTTTGCTCCTCAAGAAGGGATTTACGCTCATGGAAAAACCCGGACTCGACGCGAAGGTTAGTCCGAAAGAGATCGGCTACGTTTTTGCCTCTAGCAATGTCAATGTCGTGAATTTAGTTCTTTCAGATCGTGTCGCCGCCGGGGCGTTTAGCAATGATGATTACGGCGTACTTGACGAAAAGAGAAGAGCCAACGTTACTATTTTGGCCCAAACTGACCTGTTTCCTCGTCACCTGGTCTCGGTTCGCAAGGATTTGGATCCGACGGTGAGAAATCGCCTGAAGGAAATTTTGCTTTCTATGCACCAAGACGACGAAGGTCGAACCATCATGCAAAAAACCGAGAACACAACGAAGTTCGACCTGCTGCCCGGAGGGGAAGAGAATGTTCGGCGAAAGCTGGTTGAAACGTTCCGTCCGCGATAGAAGGACCTGTAGCTGAGAATCAGTCAGTTCTCCAAAATCTTTTTCACCCTTTCCATGACATCAGGTGGTTGGCTGGTAACCTCCTTCGCCAGATTCTGCATTTCTTCCCACGACACAGGTTCAAGATCATAGCGGCGCTTTTTCACCGCGGCGATGAACTCCGGGTCTTTGAGCATCTTGGCATAACCCTCCCGGATCGTGCGCGCGAGATCGGCGGCCATGCCCGGCGGCGCCAGCATCGGCCTGCCAAACCCGCCCGATGAAAGAACCACCGCCGCCATGCGTCGAAGCGCATCAGGAGTCTTTTGCTTGTCCATCAATTCGTACAGCGTCGGTACGTCGCCAAGCCTGGGATCGCGTTTTCGGCCGGTCTGGATCAGGCTTTTGACAAACCCGTTTTGGAACCAAGTCCGCGTCGGTTCTCGTCCGACGAAGCTGCCGATGTCGTACGCGCGGCAGTGCAGCTCCCCGCGTTCCACGGCGATATCAATCTCGCCGCCGCTTTGGTAACCCGTGACCGTTTTGAACTTAAGACCGAGAGTTTCTTCCAAAACCTTCGGAACGAAATATCCGGTCGCTCCCGTGCCCGCGCCGCCGCAACGCGGCGGCTCGCTAGCGCGCCGGATGTCTTCGAGCGTCTTGTACGGACTGTCCGCCCTCATGTAAAGCTGCGCCTCAAGTCGTTCGGGCGAGCCAATCCAGGTGAACTTGGCCCAGTCGAATTTCGCCGTGTCGCGACCGAGGATCTGATCGAAAAACGCTCCGCCTTGTAATGCACCTAACGTTAGCCCATCCGGCTTGGCCATGTTGTACAGATAGTTCGCAGCGACCACAGAGCTAGCGCCCGGCATATTCTGGGGCACAATTGCCGGCTCGCCTGGCAAATTCTTGCCCAGAAACTGCGCGACTAGGCGCGCATATAGATCGACACCGCCGCCCGTGCTCGTGCCAATGATGAGCCGGATCGTTTTACCTTTGAACTCAACTTCGCCTTGCGCACGGGCGACGCCATGCCCCATCGTGGCTAGAGCCGCAACCAACGCGGTCAACCGAATTCCCGCAACGCGCGATTTGCTTTTCATACTACTTAACTCCATCTACAGGTGAATTTTTGCATCTAGAACAGTCAATTCGGAAGGTTCTGAGGCAAGCACAAGCGGATTGATATCGATTGCTTTGATCTTGCCGTTCAGTTCCACCGCTAATTGCGACAGCTGCAGGACTGCATCGATCAAACCATTCAACTGAGCCGCGCTCTTGCGCACGACCGGAAACGCCCTGAGCGACGAAAGCATATTTCTAGCGTCAGTCTCAGCAAGCGGCGCGAGCCGCAGGGCGTAATCCCTGAGCAATTCGGTGAAAATGCCGCCCAAGCCGCACATGATCACGGGGCCAAACGTCGCATCGTATTTAACGCCGAGAATAGCCTCCAAATCATGCGAGATATATTTCTCGACGCTGAGCAAGAACGTTTTCCGCGTCAGGGCGGAGGCCGCTTGTCGGATCGCTCCATACTGTTTCTCCAGTTCAACGTCGTCGCAAATTTTACCGCTCACAAGACCTGCATCGGTTCGATGCGCCACGCCGTCAACCAGTCCCTTTATGATCACCGGATAGCCGAGTTTGTCAGCCCCCGCTGTTGCATCTTCCAGCGAATGCACCAGAACGTTTGGCGCACACTTGAAGCCATAAGCGCCGAGCAATTCGATCGTTGCAGCATGCGACAGCATCGACGCTCCGCTACCCACCTGCAGTATTCTGTCAGCATCCGGGCAAACCGAACCACGAACAGTGTCTGCTTTAGACGCGCCTGCGCCCTGGCGAAGATATTGCCCGTAGTCGATGTAGCCCCGCAACATCTTGAAACAAGCGTCCGTGGCCGCGTCAAAGACGGGAATGTGATGTTTTTGGAAAATATCGCGCATCTCCGGCTCGGAGAGATTGATAATTGCCGCAGCGGTCTTGCCGAACTTCTCGGACGCCGCAGCAAAATTTCTGGCGTACTCCTGACGCACCGCCAGTGGGCCCGTGAACATCAGGAGGCAATCGTTGGCGGTATCGGACGCGAAGGCTTCGCAAACGGCGGAAAGAAAGCCCGGACTTCTCGATGCGCCCGCGGTATCGAAGGGATTGGTCAGGATCGCGCTGCGTCGCTCGGGGATTCGCGCCTTAGCTTCCGCGGAAATGTCGGCGAGATCGAGGCCATATTCGCTGGCCTTATCGGCCATCAGGCTCGCCCCCGCCCCGCTCGAAGTCATGACAAGAATGCGACCGCCTCGAGGAACAGGTTGATGGGCGGCGAGTTGAGCAGTGCCCAAAAATGTTTCCACCGTATCTGTCGATATGACCCCGAACTGGCGGAAAGCGGCTTCGTAAACTTCTCCACAGCCGGCCATTCTCGCCGTGTGCGCCATGGTCGTGATCGCACCGCGCTCGGACTTGCCGACTTTGAGCACGACGATGGTCTTCTTCAACTCATGAGAACGACGCGCAAGATCGAGAAATCTCGGGCCATTCTTAAGTCCTTCCATGAGGACAGCGACGACTTTCGTGGTCTCGTCTTCCAAAAAGAATTCCACGAAATCGCACAAGTCCAAATCCATTTCATTGCCATTGCTAACCAGATAGCTGAGACCCTGATTCGCCTGCACCGCGCGATGGCCTAAGACTCCGAGGAGCGCGCCACTATGGGACGCAATGGCAACTGGACCGGGCTTGAGCGGCAATGAGAACGAATGATCGTAGCCGACAGGGATCCCTTTGATGACGTTGAAAGCGCCGTGGCAATTGGGCCCGCACACTCGGATGTCGTACTGCTTGGCGATGGCGTTTAATTGCGCCTGGCGTTCCTGACCTTCCGGACCCGATTCGCTGAAGCCGGCGGAGCCGACGACGGCAGCTTTCACACCTTTGCGCCCGCATTCTTCCAAGACTTGAGGCGATAGACGCGCATCCACCATGAGCACGGCCACATCCGGAGCTTCCGGAAGATCTGTCACGGAAGGGTAACAGCGGACGCCACTGATTTCGGTGGCTCTCGGATTAACCGGATAGATTTTCCCGGAAAACCTGGATTGCAGCACGTTGCGCAAGGGCAATCCGGACGCCTTTGCTGGATCGGAAGAGGCACCAACGATGGCAATCGATTGCGGTTCAAAAAGAAGTCGGACGCGTTGATCGGACAAGAAATTCCTCCGGTGAGCAGTCTTGCTGGTTGGGTGGGCGTGACGGGAGGCCGTCACGCCTTCGTGGAAATTATGAAGGTAACCACCTTGGACTTGACCGGTCCGAGACCGGCTCGGTGGGTGCATCGCCGTTGGAGCTCATCGTCTCGGGACGCTGGGGGCTTTTGATCGCTTCTTTCCATGGAGAGGGCGCGCCCTTATATGCCGCGGGTCCTTTGATGAAGTGGCGGGCGTGCTCC
>JAHKKJ010000496.1 GCA_020027655.1 Deltaproteobacteria bacterium
GTCGCAATCGAGTTCATTGGTTCGACAGGCGACCACGAACGATTGCCATCAAGGTGCTCTGAAAATCCCCCTTTAATCCCCCTTTTGAAAAAAGGGGGATTTTCTTACACTTAGGTCCTAATCCCATAGCAGTACCCCAAAGCCACGGGTGTAAGCCCGTGGAAATTTACTTTAGATCTTTCAGCCCTTCACGGCTCCTGCAGCAAGACCGCGCACAATGCCACGCTGAAATAAAAGTGTGAGGATAATCAGCGGCACTGTCGCAAGCGTTGAGGCCGCGGCGATCTCGCCCCAGGGCATCGTGTATTCGCCGGGAAAAAGGGCGATGCCCACCGGCAGCGTCTGAAGATTGGGATCGGTCAACACAATGAGCGCAAAGAAAAATTCGTTCCACGCGTTAATGAAGACCAGCAACGCGGCGGTGAAAATTCCCGGCGCCGAGATCGGCAGCACGATCTTATAAAAAGCTTGAAACCGGCTGCAACCGTCGATGAGCGCGGCTTCCTCTATCTCATGGGGCACCTCACGAAAAAAGGTCGTGAGAATCCAAGTGGCCAGGGGCAACGAAAGAGCGATGTAGGCGGCCACCACACCGCGATAGGTGTTGAGCCAATCCAGATGATTGAGAAGGTTCCAGACCGGACCTGCAATAGCGATCTGCGGAAACATCGAGATGGCAAGCAAGAGGAGCAGATAAGCTCTCGTCCATGGGAGCTGGAAGCGCGCCAAGGCGTAGGCCGCCACGGAGCCGATGGCGACGGTGATGCAAGTCGCAGTGCCCGCCACGATAATGCTGTTGGCGATGTAGCGGAGCAAGCCACGCTCTTCCAAGGCTGACCGGTAAAAGTCCCAATGAAATGAGGGAATCAGTTTCGGCGGAATCGCCGTGAGCTCCGCGGGACTCTTCCACGAAGTGAGCGCAAACCAAAGATAGGGAAGGAGACAGTAGACACCAATGCCCACGGAAAAAATGCCGAGCATCGCGGCGCGCTTCATCGAGGAGTCCTTTCAAGACGGCTAGCCTTGAGAACCCGCAGATAGGCGAGCGAGAGAATCAACGATACTAGAAAAACCCCAACGGCGATGGCGGAGCCGTAGCCGACCATGCCTTCAGCAAAGATTTTTTTGTAGCCGTAGAAAGAAAGCACGTTGGTGGCGTCGGCCGGACCGCCCTGAGTCATGACAAAGACCAGGTCAAAGACGCGCAAAGCATCGATGGTCCGGAAAAGCAGGGCCAAAAGCAGCGCCGGTCTAAGAAGCGGTAAGGTTACGTGGCGAAATTTCTGCCAAGCCGTCGCTCCGTCGATGCCGGCCGCTTCATAGAGCTCGTCGGGAATAGTCTGGAGCCCCGCTAATATGATCAAGGCGACAAAAGGCGCAGTTTTCCACACCTCCGCCACGATGATCGCCATGGGAGCAAGGGTAGGGTCCGCGAGGGGCGCAAGATAGCGGGAGGCGTCGCCGCCGAATAGAACGAAATTAAAAAGCCCATACCGGTCATTGAAGACAAAGCGCCACATCTGGGAAGAAACCACCGTGGGAATGGCCCAGGGGATAAGGACAATGGCGCGCAGCAGCCCGCGCCCCCGAAAAGCTTCGTTCATCACCAGCGCCATAGCGAGACCGAAACCTAGCTCCAGCGGGATGGTCGTCACAACGAAAAACAAGGTGGTTCGTAAAGACTCGGCCGCCACGGGGTCAGTCCAGAGATCGACGTAGTTCTCCCAGCCCACCATCTTTTGCCCGAGCCAGGGGAGGGTCAGGATCAACCGATAAAAACTGAGCCGGAACGATTCGAAGATCGGATAGAGAGCGAATAAGCCGACGAAAATCAGGCTTGGTAGCAGAAACAGGAAGGCGAGACGATGAGAGCTTCTCATCGTGCGGGTGCCTCGCGCAAAAGATCCAGCACGCGGTTCATATCCCTTGCGGCCAGGGCCGCACGGTTGTCGATATCCGTGTCCGGCAGCGCCAACACCGAGCTGAAATAGCGCTGCATGATATTCGACAGAGGAACATAGACAGGCGTCGTTGGACGGGGCACCGCTTGTTTGAAAGTCTCCCACAGAGATTCTAACTGCGGCAGTTGGTCCAACACCTCGCGATCGTTATAAAGCGCAACGCGCGTGGGCGCGCGGCCGGTGCTGAGTGTGATGCGCTTCTGCATGGCGTGACTCGTCATGAAGGCCACGAAACGCCAGGCAAGCTCACTCTTCTTCGAGAAGCGACTGATCGCAAGCTGCCAGCCACCAAGCGCCGCCACCCCTTTGCCGCCGGGAAACGAAGGCAGTGGGATCATGCCGATCTTGCCGGCAATTTTAGAGCGCTGGGGATCGTTGGCGACATTCCAAGCGTAAGGCCAGTTGCGGTGAAAGACTGCCTTTCCCTCCGTGAAGAGTACCAGCGATTCCGGCTCCTCATAAGCGAGCACGCCGCGATGCGCAATCTGGCCGATGATACGGTCGCGGACAAAGCGCACCGCTTCCACCGCATTTGGTTGATTGAGGGTGCTCACCATACGTTTGTCATCCCAGAGGTTGCCGCCGTTGCTCAAAATATACTCCATCATGTTGCAGATAAGCCCCTCGTACTGCTTGAATTGGCCGGAAAAGCCGACGAGCTGAGGGTCTTTCTCACGGGTGAGAATCGTTTTCGCCTCTTCGACCAGTTCCGGCCAGGTGCGCGGCGGCGACATCCGGTATTTCTCCAAGAGATCCTTTCTGTAGTAGAGCAGGCCCGCATCGATGAAAAGGGGGACGCCAAAGACTTGCCCGCGATAGCGATTGGCCTGAATCGGCGCATCGAGAAATTGTTTCTGCTCCGCCAGAGAAAAAAAACGGTCCAGGGGAAAGGCCCAGCCCGCCGAAGCGAACTCAGCGGGCCAAATGACGTCCATAACAAAGAGGTCCATTTCGGTGTCGCGGTTCTTGAGCTTTTGGGTGATGAGGTCGTGAAGCTGGGTCGACGACTGAGGGCCGATTTCGCGAATGATCTTCACCCCGGGATTTTGTTTTTCGAAGTCAGCTATCGGTTGGTCCCACATCTGCGCCGTCTCCGATTTCCAGGTGACGAACCGAAGCGTAGTCTCAGCGGCTGGAGAATAGCCGGGCGAAAGAAGGAAAAGCAGTGCGATGCTGCGGAAGAGCTTCCTCACGTAAACCATCGATGCACCTGTTCAGGTAACGAGCCACGCCGAAACTCGGGTTGTGAATCGTTAACCAATGCAAATTAGGCTACGGCAAGATGCGGATCGTGCGACGCCTTAGGCCCCGGGCCTACTTTGGTAGCGGCCAGTTCAGCCATTCCGCGATGCCGCGGCCCAAGATCCATTCCTTGTCCGTGTCGGACAAAAATTTCAGTTCTTCGCTAAATAACGTCAAGCATTGTTTATATGGACACGTCAAATGAGAGAGATCCGTGCCCCAAAAACAGCGGCGGGGTTCGAAGGCCTCGACCACACGACGAATCAAAGAATGAAGAGTCGGAAACGGGTAGGGTTCGGCGACATAGCAAGGCAATGCGGAGACTTTCACTGCGACATTTTTTAAACGCGCCAGCTTTAGCAGGTTCTCCACAGCGCCATCCAGCGGCTGGCCTCGAAGCGCCGAGCTAAGACCCATGTGGTCGATAATGAGACGCAATCCTGGGTGGCGTTCGGCGATGTCGCCGAGCTTCGGCACGGCTTGGGGCGCAAAAGCCATTACCGGAACGTCATAGCGCTCGGCTGCGTCCCAAAACCAGTCGGCGGTACCGTCTTCCAGCCACACCGGCGCGCGGCCCTGGTGAAAAGCCGTGCGTATCCCCAACATGCCTGGTTGGTTTTTCCATTGGGGCAACAGCTCGCGGCTTTCCGGCTTGTCTATTGCTAATCGTCCCATGACCGCAAAACGATCGGGATACAATCGCGCCGCTAGGAGGGACTCCTCATTACTGAACCCCTCCCAGGTCGGCGGCACGCAGACGGTTCGTTGCACGCCGATGGCGTCCATTTCCCGCAGCAGTTCCTTGTGACCCAGTGGTATGGGTCGATGAGGCTTGGAGGCATTTTCCGTAAAGTACGGCTTGTTCGGTGTTTCCG
>JAHKKJ010000497.1 GCA_020027655.1 Deltaproteobacteria bacterium
CGGTCCCATTTTCTCTCTGGTCTTTTGAACCAATTGAATGCCGATGCCTTTCCGCTGGTGCGATACCCTCACCGCAAGGTCGGACAGGTAACCTACGTAACTAAAATCCGTGAGCGTGCGCGCTATTCCAACCAACAAGTTGCCATCCCAGGCCGTGACGACGAGATTCGCATGCCGGAGCATGTCGGACATGACCTGCCGATCATCCACCGGTCTTCGTTCCCCGAGAGTGGAAGCGTTGTAAAGCTCGATGACTTGATCGAGATCCAAATCGTTGCCGTACTGATACCGAATACTGTTCATTTTGGCTGCTCCCTAGTCGGTGAGCCACTCTAGCTGGGGAATCTCAAGCTTCCAAATACGAGATGCTTATCCGGCTAATGGGAGGCCGAGAATGCTCTTCTGTTCACGCCAGAACCCGCGCTTGCGTTGCGCAGCGATCTCAGTCATTTTGTGATTTGTTTAAAGAAGCCTTCCTTCTCCAGCTCCTTCAAAAAGCGGGTGTTGACGAAGTCCTCGGGCTTTTTGCTCTTGACCGCAGGGACGCGTTGCGCCACTTCGTCCATGGCGTTGCGTATGCCCTCCATATTCGGATAGCAGGGCTCATCGGTGACCTGGACAAAGCTCTGGTAAGTCGCTTCGAGGATTTCAGGGTCGGTGGTCTTCAGGTATTTGTGCATTACTTTCTTGGTTTCTTCTGCGTGCGTCGTTGCATAGCGCACGCCCTCGATGAAACCTTTCAGAAAGCTCTTTACCGTGTGCGGATTCTCTCGGGTGAAGCGGTCCGTTGTTTCGATGATCTGTTGCGGGTAGGGAATTTTGAGTTCCGCGATGTTCACGAGAATCTGATAGCCCTGTTTTTTGGCGGTTATGTCTAAGGGCGGCGATATGATCGTGGCATCGATAGCGCCGGCCGACAAAGCCTGCACGCGACTCGGCTGGGTACCGAGCTGAACGATGATCACATCTTTGGCTGGATCGAGTCCAAATTTTTTGAGCACCAAGCGGATCGCGGTGTCCGTCCCCGAGCCGAAGCGGCTGATGGCGATTTTCTTTCCCTTGAGTTGTCCCCACGTGGTTATTCCTTTGGCGGCGACGATGCTGTAAGGAAGCGTGTTAACACAAGCTGCAATGATAACACTGTCCGCCCCTTGGGTGCGCGCAGCGATGGTGGCGGGTCCCGACGATACGGAGAATTTGACCTCGCCCGAGAGCGCGGCCTGAGCCAGGATAGAGCCGGCGTCAAACATGACGATACGGGCCTCGAGGCCGTACTTTTGCAAGAAGCCAGCATCCCTTGCAACAAAGGAATACACCATGTTGATTGCCGGGCCGGCAACACCCACGATCATGGGATCGGCAGAGCGAGCGGAAACAGGGCACGCGAGCGAGAGCGCAAATACGACAAGGCCACGCAGAAAAGTCACGGTTGTTTTATTCATTCATGCTCCAGTTGGATTTGGAGATTTTTCAATTGGGATGTATGACGAGGAAGGAATGATGCATTCCTAGCCCAACACCCGCTACTTTGTCAATTATAGTCTAAATTTTAGTGGATTAGCTAGATTGCAGAATTCTAAGACGACAAGCGGTAAATTTCTTACTTCTTGCGGCCGTCGATGGCAGAAAGTTTAGAAATTAGAAACAAAATCCGGCGGGGGCAGGGATTAATGCGCTATGAGCGACGGACAACGAGCTTGTCGGCCGCGGACTCGATAATGCGAAACCTGGACGGGCCGCGCGCTCCCTTTTTCGCTGCGCGGATGACCAGCTCACCTTCCTCTTCGGTCCATGATGCATCTGCCGCTTGTGGACGGTCTTCCGCGCCGGGTAGAAAGAGCTGAGCCGTGCCGTCCGAGCGCAGTTCAAAGGCTTCGCGTGGACGGTGCGACAAGGGAAAGTCCCAGGATTGGCGTCGGTAAACTTGAGCCTGGGCGCTATCCTCCTCGAAGGAGTGAACCCAGCGATGCCGAAACAACTCGGGGCTTAATTTTTTCTCAGCCATGGTTTAGCTAAAGTGCCTACCATAGCGTGCTTCTCGGGCCATCGAGAGTGGTGCGCATGCGTGCCACCTGTTGCGGCGTAAACATGAACATGGCGGCGTCGTCCACGTAGTCCATGTAATTCATAAACATGTCACCACTGGGACCGTTATTGCAGGAGACTTTGGGAAACGTCGGTTTTTCAAAATTGGGTCCGGCGCAGTTGGGAGTGTCGGCGACGAAGTCGCTGCCGGTGCAATCCTCGGTGTCGCCCCAGAGATGGGGCAAGTTGAGGTAATGGCCGACCTCATGGGTGGCGGTTCGCCCTTTGTTAAACGGCGATTGGGCGTTGCCCATGGTTCCGAATGCGCGATAATTAATCACCACGCCGTCGGTTGATTTCGGGCCGCCGGGAAACTGGGCGGTGAGAGTCCTGTATCGTCAATAAGCTTTTGTCCTGCCCGATCCGGGAACGGGAATGGCCCACTTTCTAGTCTTTGGACAACTCCAAACGATTCCCGCTAGGGTCGATGACATAAACAGAGTAGCCGGGGCCTTCGCCGTGAAGACGCAAATCGTCTACTTTGATTCCCTTGGTCTCCAGCTCCTTGATTAACTCCTTAGGATCGCTGGGGCCTTCGATGTCAAAGGTGTGATGCGGCACGCCCGGCGCATGCTTCTCCGAGGCATCGAAGAGACCAAACCCGGTCTCACCGGCACGCAGGCGATTGACTTTGACGCCACCCACGATGTGTTGTGTGCGCACCTCCGCTCCCAATGCATTTTGATAGAAGCGCGTCATTTGATCCAAATTGTCCGCATGAAAATTCCACGAGCGCATCCGCAGTACTTTCATAGCAACCCTCCTTTGCTGATTTAAAACGGCTCGTCTTGATTAGCTGAAGATAGAAGATGGAAGATCGAAAAAGTCTATCCTCCATCATCGATCCTCCATCCTCGACTTTAACTGACGTGGCTCCAAGCATGATACGAGCTGCGCACCAGTGGGCCGGACTCAATGTGGCGGAAGCCGAGCTTGTCGGCTTCGGTTTTGAATTCTTGAAATTCGTCGGGTGTCACGTAACGCTCGACACGAAGCTGACGATTCGACGGTTGCAAATACTGTCCAATCGTAACGATGTCGACCTTGTTTTCCCTTAAGTCGTGTAACGTGCTCATCACCTCATCGTAGGATTCCCCGACGCCGACCATGAAGCCCGACTTGGTCAGCACGTCGCCGCGCATATTCTTGGCGTTTCTCAGAATGTTCAAAGAGCCCTCATAGCTGTGACCGGGACGCACTTTGCCATATAACCTGGGCACGGTTTCAATATTGTGGTTGAGGATCTCGATTCCTGAATTGACGACTGTTTCGAGTGCCTGGAGGTTACCTTCAAAATCTGGAATCAAGACTTCAACGCGAATTCCGGGGTTGAGGGTTTTTATCCAAAATACCGTCTTGGCAAAATGATTAGCACCGCCGTCGGGCAGATCATCGCGATTGACGGAAGTGACGACGATATGATCAAGTCCGAGGTCCCTTACAACCAAAGCGACGTTGCGCGGTTCTTCCGGGTCCAATGCCAGAGGTTTGCCTTTGTCGATGGCGCAAAAACGGCAGCCGCGCGTACAGGTATCACCCAGGATCAAAAACGTCGCAGTTTTGTTGCCCCAGCATTCGCCAATATTCGGGCAGCGCGCTTCCTCGCAAACCGTGTGAAGATTTTTCTCCCGCAGGATGCGCTTCAGACGAAGATAGTTGGGGTTGCCCGGAGGTTTGACTTTGATCCAGTCAGGGTGTCTGCGGGGCATTTTAATACGCTTCCGGTCGAGGATTGATGATCGAGGATCGAGAATCGCAATCTTCCATCTTCCATCCTCCATCCTCGGCTAAGTCAGTCTCTTTAACATCACTATAGCCAAACACCTCGGCGAAGTGAATGAGAAACCGGTCTCTGACACGCTCCGCGCTTTGCTCTTTGCCCAGTTCTCTAGCCATCGACGTGACTTCGGCCCAACTCAGCCCGCAGGGAATGATGCGATTGAAATAGGAGAGGTCCGTATTCACGTTCAACGCTAGGCCGTGAAAAGTACCAATCCAAAATCTTTCAGCGTACGAATGGCGCTCATCTCTAAATTTCTCAGGTAGCGGTGCACGTCCCTGCGGAGCTTTGAGCGCAGATCGATAAGCGGATAGACGACTAACTGGCCAGGGCCGTGGTAAGTCACGTCCCCGCCACGGCTTGACCCAATGACCGGAACTTCCCGGGCGGCGAGGACGTTAGCGACTTTCCCTCCGCGACCGAGAGTGTAAACGTGAGGGTGTTCGACGAAAAGTATGACGTCGGCTAAAGCCCCCCGTTGCTTCAGCTCGACAATTCTCTGCTGCACCGCCACTGCTGCAAGATAATCCATCCGGCCCAAATCTTTATAAAGCAGGTCAGCCATCGCTTGCATCATTCTTATCGTCCATGCTGCGACCTTTCAAGGCGGCAGACCACGCCACATATCCAGCGACCAGAATGCGTACCCATCAAATGGCAGAGATAAGAAGCAGAAATCAAGGCAAAGCGCCCAATATCTCTAGAAAAGAACTGCAAACGCTCGTGAAAGGTCTGGCCTAGACCTGAA
>JAHKKJ010000082.1 GCA_020027655.1 Deltaproteobacteria bacterium
TGACACTAATTTTCATCCGTGGTTGGTTTATGCCTGCAAATTCGAGAAAGTGTGTGAATGACCGCTCGTGCTAAGCCCAGTCGAAGCACGAGTAAAGTCTCTTACACAACTTGGTGAGAGGAGCAAAGAATGGCCGCCAATTTTAGAGGCTATCTCGACACGCTGAAGAAAAACGACGAGCTGAGCGTTATTTCCAAAGCAACGGATCTTCGCGACGTGGCGGCGTTGGTGCCGCAATCGGACAAGGCGCTGTTGTTTACCAATGTGCGTGGCTATTCCATGCCGGTAGCGTCAGGGCTGCTCCAATCGCGCAATCGCTTGGCTTTGGGAATGGGCGCGGCATACGAAAAGATCGAGGCGAAGCTGCGCACGGCAATGGACCATCCCGTCAAACCCAAGCGCGTTGCAAAGGCGCCGGCCAAGGAAGTTATTTGCACCAAGAACAAAGTCGATCTCTACCAGTTGCCGGTGCCGATATTTTCCGTCATGGATGGCGGGCCGATGATTACGGCGGGAGTCGTAATCGCAGAAGATCCGGAGTTCGGCATGAACGCCGGTATGTACCGATTGATGCTCAAGGAGAAAAATATCACCGGTATCGACATCGTCACGCCTAATAACCTGCGAAAGTTTGCCGAGCGGGCCTTCCAACAAAAGAAGCCGCTGCCGATTTCTATCTCTATCGGAACCCACCCCTACGAACTGGTCGCGTCGACATTCAAAGCCAATCTCGGAGTGAACGAGCTTACTTTCGCCGGCGGCTTGCGTGGACAGCCGCTTGCTTTAGCCGACGGTGAAACGATTCCCGTTCCCTGCATCGCCGACGCCGAAATTGTCCTGGAAGGGGAAATTTTACCCGAGGGCTGGGTTCACCCCGAAGGACCGTTCTGCGAATTCAATCGTCTCATGGGATTCATTCACATGAATCCGCGGGTGCGCATCAAAGCGATCATGTATCGGATAGATCCCATCTACTATGCTTTACATATGCCCTGGGAAAACATCTGGATGAGTGCGCCCATCTATGAGGCGGCAGCGTGGCGGGTCCTGCACGAGGCCGGAGTGCAGGCGACGGCGATCAATGTCACGCCGGGCGGCTGCTGCCACTGGCACATCGTCGCCGCGATCAGGAAGCAGCCCGGCGACGGCAAGAACGCCATGATGGCGCTGCTGTCCATCGCGGACATCAAACATGTGACGATCGTCGACGATGACATCGATGTTTTCGACCCGACCGACGTCGAGTGGGCGGTAGCCACGCGAGTTCAGGCTGACCGCGACGTACTGATCGTTTCCAACGCTCGGTCCAAGCCGTTAGATCCGTCGCTGCCGCCGCCAACCACCGGCAAGATTCCGACCACCGCCAAGATGGGCATCGACGCCACTATCCCCGAGAACGTGCCCCGCAACCGGTATAACCGGATCGTCTATTTCAATCAGGGGAAGGTTGATCTGAAAGACTATCTCGGCGATGGGGACCACCCGGTGAAAACATCTAGTAATGAGAAGCCCAGTGAAACAGTCGATGCCATGGGGGAAAGAATTCTCGCCGCGCTCGAAAAATCCCACCAATTTTTTCCCGATCTCTTGGCGCTCTTCCCTAAATCAGATTATCGCACGATCGCGACCGCCGTTGGCAGGCTGCACCAGGAGGGAAAGATCATTCAAGATGGGGAAGGGAAGTATCAACTGAAAGGGGAGCCGGTCCTCGGGCGCGCTAGCTAACACGAAATTTGCTTCGCGCTCCGGTGCCTCGTCTTGTTTTGCGCTTGCTTGTCCGTAAACTGATGCGCGCATGACCCGAAGGAGAATCAATTCTTACTTTTAATTGAGCTGTAAGCGGTGTTGATTTCTTTCATTTTTCTGTCAGCCATTTCACGGAATTCAGGTGCCAAATGTGCGACTTTGTCGGGATGATACAGGCTCGCCATTTTCCTATACGCAATCTTGATTTCCTCTGTTGATGCACTAACGGTAATTCCAAGTACTTCGTATGCTGACTTAGAACTCTTTTGTTGAAAAACGGTATGAGAGCTGCTTCTCTTTCGTTCAGACCTGCCTGATTCCGTCCCGGTTCCCGTAGACCCAGCGGACCTCGGGGGTGTCTCCTGTCGGTAGGTTGTCATCAGGCTATCCGCAATTAACCTCAGCATGTCTATGTCGCCTGAGAAAGTGAATATCTGATCTGTGCTCGCTTCTTTTCCGATGCGCATGCCATCTGAATAGAATGTGATACTTGCAATTGTGTCGAGATCTATCGAAGTTGCTTGTGAATCGCCGTTAAATAGAAAACGCTTGTTGGTGAAATACAACGTTCCAGCCCCGCGCAGACGCAACGTCTGGCTGCTGAGACGGTGTGTGTTCATTATGCCGGAGCGGAACCGGATACCAAACGCGCTGTATGAAGTAGAGAATCCGCTGTAGCCAATCCCTTCTGCCGCTCTCCGAGGTTCGTAATGCAAAGCCTCGACATCAGCCGAGCAACGCTCGTTGAGCTGTAAATTCACCGGAACACTTAAGACCGGCAACTCGCCTTGGGCAAGCCGCCACAAGCGTCGGGCACGGTCAAGAATGGACTCTAGCTTCTCATCGAATCGTATGTTTAGTTTCAGTGCTTTTGCCACCTCTTCCAATTCAGTTTCTTCCTCGGGCGTCAGTATCTCGTCGGCAAGAGCGTCGCTCATTGCCTGATTATAGATCGGCACAGCGTGTTTTTTGTAAATCTCATTGGCTGCCGATTCCGGAATTCGAAGTTTGCTGCATAAATTATCGAGGGCCGCATTCTCATCATCAGTCAGGTGACGATCTCGTAAAGCGTGCCGAACCGCTTTTTCGTAACGGGGATACACAATTTCGGTATGGATCTGGGAGACTTCGTCGGAACTGAGCTTGAAGATGGTTGCAAGATGTCGCAGTTGCTCGACCTCATCATCTGAAATCAATAAATCCTTGACGAAGTGATCTAATACTTGAGAGTAGATATTTAATAGTCTTGGCTGTGCTTCTTCTTGGGTTATTCCATAGCGAGATAAGCAGGCCGCTACCGCGTCTTCGGATATGTGATAGATAGGCAGGCTAGCTACAACATTGTGAATCTCTAGGAATGCGTTTTCTTTAGGTCTACGACCCAGCAAATTTGCTATGAAACTTGTTGGCTGTAGGTCGATTACCTCTAGTCCATTCATTTCATCATCTCCACTCGCTTTATAGAGCCATCGACTCACGTTGAAAAAACCGGCTCGCGTTTCTCGCGATAAGCCGCCATGGCTTCCTGATGGTCCGGCGAAGCTAGAGCAATTCGTTGGCGACGGAGGTATTCGTCAAGAAACTGGCCGTGGGGCATATCGAAGGACATATTCAGTAGCATTTTGGCCTGCCGCGTGCCCTCCGAGCAGACGCGTGAATACTTCTCAACCAGAGCATTAACTTCGTCATCAAACGTATCACGGTTGACGAGGTGATCTGTCAGGCCAATTTCATAGGCACGACGCCCATCGATATTTTCACCGGAGAGCGTCATCCATTTCGCCCGCCCGAGCCCAATATAGCGAGGCAGCCGCAGTGTGCCCAGTCCGGGGACAATGCCCTCCTTGATGGCCGGGAGCCCGAGCTGGCACTCCTCAGTCGCGATGCGGATGTCACAGGCCAGGGCCAACTGCAGTCCTCCCCCTAGAGCGTAGCCGTGCATAGCGCAGATGAGAATCTTCTCGGACTGTTCAAGAATTCTTAGCGCCCTGTCCCAACTCTCGTAATAGTGGTGCGGGGTTTCTCCTGCGGTAAGTTGTTTGAGGTCGATGCCCGTACAGAACGCGCGGCCTGAGCCTTTGATCAGCACGAGCCGGATATCCGGTTCGTCACGGATCATCTCGGCGGCCTGGTTCAGGTCGAGCGCACCCTGGTAATTCATAGCATTAAGCAGCTGCGGCCGGTTTAGAGTTAAATAGCCGATTCGACCTTCTTTCTCGAAGGACATTGTTTCGAATTTCATGGCTAACCTCTTTCTTTCAGATCGGTGGGAATCAGCCTGTCATCAGGCTACATCTTTCGCTTATCAACCACACGCACAGCCTTACCCTCGCTTCGCGGGATCTCCCGCGGGCCAACAAGTTTGACTTTGCAGGTGATTCCGAGGGCGCTCTGCACGTCGTAACTCAATCGCTTTTCGAGCTGGACCAGGCGCTGTTGATCGCTGTAGATCTGGGCGGGTGCTTCCACGAGCACGTCGAGTTCGTCCATATGGTCTGCGGTTCGGTCCACGATGATCTCGTATTGCGGTTCTATCTCTCCTGCCTGCAATAGCACAGACTCGATCTGAGAAGGGAATACATTCACGCCGCGGACGATGATCATATCGTCGGTGCGCCCGACAACTCTCTCCATGCGTGCGGTTGTACGGCCGCACTCGCACTTCTCGCGCATCAGCCGCGTACGGTCCCGCGTCCGATAGCGTATTAACGGTAACGCCTCTTTGGTTACACAGGTAAAGACAAGTTCTCCCATTTCACCGTCCGGCAGTCGTTGGTTTGTGATGGGGTCGATGATCTCGGGAATGAAGTGATCCTCGAAGATGTGCATTCCCTTTTTCTCGGTGCACTCGACGGAGACGCCGGGGCCGATTATCTCCGATAAACCGTAGACGTTCAGAGCGACAATGCCCAACCGCGACTCGATCTCTTCTCGCATCCGCTCCGACCAGGGCTCTGCGCCGAACAGTCCCACCTTGAGCGGAAGCGACCTGAGGTCGATGCCATCTTCTTCAGCCCCTTCGGCAATCAACAAAGAATAGGACGGCGTACAGCATAGTACCGTGCTGCCAAAGTCACGCATCAGCATCAGCTGGCGCTTGGTGTTTCCTCCCGAGATTGGAATGACCGCGGCTCCGAGTCTTTCCGCTCCATAGTGAAACCCAAGTCCGCCGGTGAAGAGGCCATAGCCGTAGGCGTTGTGAACCACGTCATCTGCGGTTGCTCCCGCCGCGGCATAGGTACGGGCCATCAAATCAGACCAGAGCGTAATATCATTGCGCGTATACGCAACGACCGTCGGCTTGCCCGTCGTGCCACTGGAAGCGTGCAGCCGAATAACCTCTTTCATCGGCACGGCAAGCAGATCGAAAGGATAATTGTCACGCAGGTCCGCCTTGGTAGTAAATGGCAATCGATCCAGATCCTCAAGCGAGCGGATGCTGTCGGCAGTAATGCCCGCTTCGATCAGTTTCTTTTTGTAGAAAGGAACAACCGTCGACACCCGACCGATGCCAGCCCGCAGACGCTCCACCTGAAGTTTTTCCATCTCCGGTCGCGGCAGGCTTTCGACCTCGTCCCAGATGTTGGATCTGACACCTTGGCTACTCATACGTCATGATCCTTTCGCTAAATAGCCCAGCTGCCATCCGCCCGCTACGCTTGAAGGGCGCCGTAAAGCATCCCCTCGAAGCGAGGGTTAGGCCTCATTACGCTTCGCCCACTTGCTAGCTACGAATGCACCAATCCGCGCTGCCATGACTGGTGGCACACAAAACACACCAAACACCAACACGCCGAGCGGTAAGAGGTTTCCCGGACCCTGGGTCAATAGCATTCATAAGAGCTGACCGACTAGCGAGATCACTCCCCACCTCCAGGGCCGCCTCGGCTCAAGGAACCCCAGTGCCGCTGACGCTGCGCACACCACAGGCATCCCCACCGAGAAATATAATCCAGAATCCCACGCCTCCGCTCGCCCGGATGCGGCAGAACACGAGCACCCATGTCACAACACCGGCTGCTCAAAAAGATTCCAGAGGTGAGGCGCGCGAAAAATCGTCCTTCGACTTTGCTGCTCAACATCCATCATACAAGTCTCAGGACAGACTCCCTCCCGCTCCCGTGTAGAATGGGTGGAGCAGAGCGATACCATCTCCGCAGCGAAGCGCGCGTATCTCAACGCCTCGAACTTTGAACGGCTTGAACGCTTTGAACTGCTCCTGTGAGCGTGAGGCGATTGAGCGCAACGAAGCATATGAGTCTTTTTTTCAGCAGACTGCTCTGTGGACAAATTCGATGATCTTCTCCATCGCCTGAGCTGCCGCCGGCGCACCAGCATTCCTCTTGATGAATCCCTCGGCCTCGCCCTCGAAGAGGGCGAACTCTATCTGGCCTCCTGCCTTGCGGTAGTTCTCGACGAAGCGGTCGATGTCAGGGCGGGGATGAGCTAAATCGCGCGTGCCTTGAAGACAGATCACCGGAGGCAATTCAACCCGCTCACCGCGTTCGAGCGCGCGCACGGGGTTTCCCTCGGCCATCGCATCTTCGGTCTGCCAGTATTGATCGTGGCAGGGCAGTACTTGATCGACTAAGTCAGGATAGGGCTTGCCGCCCTGCTTGAGTTTTTTCGCATAATGGTAGCGTCCGAGTGGATCAATGACGGGCCAGCACATTACGACACACCGGAGGCTGCCATCAAACTCCGTTGTCCTCGACGGGAGCGACAGCGCCGAGTAGCGGGGATCGCGCGGTTTCATCGCTAACAGCATGGCTTGGTGGCCGCCGCTCGAAACTCCCAATGCCCCTACCAGGTCAGGCTTACTACCCAACTCCACCGCGCGTGTCTTGAGCCAGCGGATCGCGTAGTTGATATCGGCCAGCGAAGCAGGGTATCCCGCCTCGGGCGGCATGCGAAAATCCAATGCCGCTACCACTACACCGCTCCTGGCTAGCGGTTCGTTGATAATAGCGTCATTGAGGCGGTCGCCGTGACACCAGGCACCGCCGTGGACTTCGACGACAAGGGGGAACGGTCCAGCGCCGCGCGGCTTGAACAGACGAGCCAGCAGCGGCTTGTCGCCGTGACGGATATATTCGACGTCTTCTACGTCAAGCTCAAAAGTCTTTGGGGCGTTAGCTGTCATAACTTCCTCCTCACAAGGTGTTCCTTGCAGAGACATTGTTCGTTTGCGCCGAGTTTTGAAGCCTATGCTTCGACGATGTCTGGTTTCGTGCTTTGTACAAATGCGACGACCTCGTCGCGTTCAGCCTGAGGGACTTGAAAAGCCTCCAGAGTGGCATCGAGGTGCGCCAAAAATGCCGACCAATCGCTTTCACTGATCTTCATCCCCTTATGGGAGGTCTTCATATCTCGTCCGGTGTAGTACAGGGAACCGCCGGCACTCGAACACAGAAAATCAATCAGGAGCTGTTTTTCCCGCTTCAGGCCATCCTCTCCTCGATGCTGCCAGTAGCGAGCGAGTCGCGAATCCGCTTGTAAGCGTGGCAACAGGTCGTTGGCAACTGCAGAGATGGCGTCATAGCCGCCAAGACGTTCATAGAGTGTCTTACTCATCGTCTTATCTCCTTCTGGTTAGAAATGAGCAAAACCATTGAGTCAACTGGTCAGTCGATTTAGATTCATCGATTTTCCTCTTTTGGATTCTACAACATGGATGGGACGGGTTAGCAAGAAAATTCTAAACCGTCTGCTATGCTTACTTCATTGCGCGCGCCTCAAAACGCGCCAGGAATGCTCCGCTGCCCTCGTAAAGCTCGAGGTGCTCTCCCAAAATCTTCCACGACCTGACCTGCTCCAGCGCGGCAGTGAAATCCCGTTCGGTTTCCATGCCTTCGGGACAAGCCATGAAAGTCATGGCGAGTTTTCCCAACGTAAGCCGATCACCGCTCTGTAGCTCATAGCCGCCCATGAACCGGTTGCAGCCACCGGAGCCGGCGATGCGCTGCGTTTTGTTGTTGAGGACGAAGTGCGGTTCGCGCTGTTTGGCTGCCACGCTTACGGGCTTGCCGCCCAAGCGAGTCAATTTCCAATAGGTGTTTTCGAGCGGCGCCGATGAAAAACGCGCGCCGCATGTCTCTCCTGGCCAGACGCCGATGAAACGCTCGACCACCAGTGTCGGTTGAGCACCTTGTCCTTCTATCTTGGGTCGCATGGCGACCTGGCCCTCTAAATTGACCAAAAGTTCCTCGCCGGTTGTGAGTCGAGCTTTAGCGTAGGTTGATTCCAGCGCCGCATTATCTTTCTCTTGGGCAACGGGCCATTTGCGGCGGGTCAGACACTCGGTGAACAGTCCGGCGTCGGCGAAGTAGCGGTACATGCCGCGCATGGCCAGACGGGGCTCGATGGACTCAATGTTCTTCGTCCGGTGCAAATCATAGTTGAGTAACGACTCGATTTCACGTCCTTCGACGTCCAGTTTGCGGAGGGTGTCGCGATCCTTGATAGCGAACATCTCGGGTGCCTCGCGTCCCCCTTTGAGAATCAGCGTGTTTCGATCTCTCGACAGGACCCAGCTGCCAATGTCGTCGAAGTTGGCGTTGTCGCCTCGTCCGATGTACGTTGTCCGCAAAAAGAAAACTCGATCCGGAAACAGATTGACGTGATAGCGGATCCCCAGGCAATCGGCGCAAGGCAGCTCGCCGATGAAGCTCGCCGGCAAGGCGCCTAAAGGAGCGGCCTGTGTGGATTTACTTGCAGGCTTTGAAGCTGCAACCATACGCAACATCATCTCAACTTCGTTACCATGTCCACGGGTGAGCACCGGGTAAGCCTGATCGGTGGTAAATAGCAGACGCTGGCCAACCACGATACGCGCCCGCAGCGAGTAACTGTGACTCTGATCGATGCGCGCTGGATCAAAGGGGATTTCAAATCGAATCGGAACCTGGCCGGGCTTATCGATGCGAACGAAGCCGACCACCACTGCCGGAGCGTCAGCCTTCGACACATCCTCCAGCATCGCCTCGAATACCGCATCCGGCGTCAGCGCAATACGTTCGCGGTAGGTCGCGGTCCCTTTCAGCTGGGCCGCCACTGGTGCGGCCTGAACGAGAAAGAAAGCGAGCAACCCTGCAAAAAACGCAAGCAACCGGACACTTGAACTACCAAGAGTGTTCATGGATATGATTTAATCCCTTTCGGTCAATCCCTGCTATGTAAAAGCTAGCCAAAGATATTTGAAATTTTCGGTTGAATTTTGGAGTACGGAATCAGGAAAAATATCCTCGCGCGAAGACGCAAAGTGCGCCAAGTTCGGGAGAATATTTCTCTTTGCAATCTTGTCGTCTTGGCGCGATAAACTTTGTTGAAGTGGTTCTGCTGAACATTTAGAACGTGAGTATCTATTCTCCGGACCTCTAAGAATCCGTCATTCCCGAAAGTTTCTATCGGGAATCCAGACGAAAATCTGACTGGACCCCCGATAAAAACACTCGGGGGTGACAACTTTGGGATAAATTCTCATAAATGCTTTTGCTACTCCGTCGTTTGTTGCAGGCAGATTCATTTTGTCAGTAAACCATATCAAGCGGCTGGCTTAAAGCCTGTAATTCTCCTCCTGAACTCCGTACTCATTGCTGGGACGAGCGTGACTCAACCGGGGACGGCCGCTCGTAAGGTGAACCTATCTCGTCCCAGGGCGACGTGCTCCGCGCTCGTTCGTACCCCAGCCTTTCAAGCCTGAGCATCCACGCCTCATCGAAAAGCATGTTTGCGCCTGGCTCAGTAGCAGCCTTCGAAAATGGGGTGAAGGTAGAGGGATATGCCTCCATTTTCATCCTCTGTGGGCGAGCGTAAGCTCATGACACACTTCGTGATGAGAAAGTCTTTCGTCGGACGGCGCATTCGTGATAATCGAGCGCCTGAAAAGTTTCCGCAAGCTGCGAGAACTGTTAAGCAGAGTAGTACGAAGGGTTCGCAATTTTTTACTATGAACTTCGTGCTCTTCGTGCGCTTCGTGGTTACATCTGCTTTTCTCGTCTAGCTCTTTTTGGTTGCGGCTTGGAAACTGCCTCGGAAAAGACTCTTGCGGAGGTCCTATTGCCAGGGCTACGCCTCTATTCCTTCAATAGACCCGCTTGCCGAAGGACGGCCGCGTGATCCCAATAGATGCGCTCGCAGGCGAGCTTGCCGCCCCGAAACTGCACTACCACGACGAAATCGAGCGCGATCTTCTTGTGGGTCGGCGGTACATTCGGCAAAAACCAATTCATTGGCTTGCTGTGGGTGAAAGTGACATGCAGTTCATCGACGAGTTGTCCGTCCCCAACGACGCGGTTCACCGGTGTCATCTCAAGATCCGGTGGCCACGACGGAA
>JAHKKJ010000498.1 GCA_020027655.1 Deltaproteobacteria bacterium
TTCAAAAGGCTTGAGCGGCATGCAGGGAAACTTGCACGTGCCGTTCTGAGGGGGCTTGGCGGGAGCAATCCCGCCCGGCTACCCGGCGGCGAGGAAACGGATCGTAAGACACCGCGCCATGACCTTACCCAACCTGCAAAGCCTCACCTCGGGCGGCTTTCGATGAGCAGAAGAAGCTCCACCACGTAATTCGGTGGAATGTGCTTTTTTCCGTTCCTCTTCTCGTTCTTCATTCCGTCATGCAATCATCCCCTCATCATGGCCGCTTCTTCAAACTGATCAAATTTGCAAATAACCTATAGCCGCCCTGCACGCCCGCTGGCAACTGCCGGTAGAAAGCATAAGCTGCATAGACGAATGTGCCTTTGCCGTACTGCGCATACATCAACCCGCCCTTCTGCGGCGGCTGCTGGCGGTCGTGGCTTTCGAGCAGCGGCTTGTACCGCTCGTCCCACGTCGTCATCCACTTCGACCCGCGCTCTTCGACCCAGCCGTTAAAATCGGCCTCAGTGATCTTGTTCGGCCAGTTAAAGACCGGGTTCGACGGATCGAGGATCGTCACTGTGGCATCTTCTTCCGAAATCTCTGCGGCCCGCGCGGTCAGCTGGTAGGGGTACGGGCCGTAAGGCGCAGCGTCGAACTCCTGCGTTTGATATTGATAAATCAGGTTGCCGCCGCGTTCGGCGTAATCGAGCAATCGTTTGCTGTAAGTCTTGAGATCGTCGCGCACGGCCGACGCACGGATGCCGATGATGATCGAGTCGAACTGATCAAGATGGCTGTTGGCCAGGTCGTTTTCGCCGAGCATCGTGACTTTCACACCGATCTGTTCGAGCGATTTCGGGACTTCGTCGCCGACACCCATCACGTAACCGACCGACAGGTTTGGCGCGACCTTCACGTCAATGCCGCGCACGTCCATGGTCGCAGGACGATAAAGGTGGCGCGGCTCCAAATCACGGTGCGCGATGACCCGGTAACCCTCCGTATATTCGCGTCCGCCGTATTCGGCCACGGCGTGAATCTTGTAATCCGCGCCGGTTGCGGCGCGCGGCAATGAGACTTTGAAAGAGAAGTTGCTCGCTTCGCCTTCGTGCGTGAATGTGAAGTTGTGCTCGGCTGGCGTTGAAGTCCAACCGTCTGGCAATCGCAGTTGGACTTTGCCTACCGCATCGCCTTTGACGTTGTTCGAAACGTTGACCGAAACGTTGACCGCAGTTTGCGCGGCGGCGATTGGCACGACTCCAACGCGCGGCGACATGGCGATGTGGATCGCGGGCGCGACCGTCAGCAAGCGGCGCTGCTCGCCCCACGGGCGAGCAATATAGACTGTCTGCACGGGGCGAGAGAGCAAGAATCGCACGCCTTCGACTTCATAACTGAATACGCCGAAGATCTCCGGCGGCGAGAATGGAAGATGGAGGTATTGTGGTTTGTTGATCTGGTAGATGTGGTCGCGCCATTCGTTTGCACGTGACCAGTGGGGGCGCGTGTATTCGGCGTTGTCCGGGACCTTCGCCTCGAACTGCGCGCGCAACGTTGAGTTGTTGACCGGCAGGTCGCTGGCGGGTGTTTTCTCTGTGACTTCCCAGCCTTGGGTTCGAGCAATACCTGCCTCGCCTCTCTCCAGCGTAACCGGGCTGCGGTTGGTCACGCTTATCGTCAGTGAAAACCGCTGCCCCGGGATCGCCACGGTAAAAGTTTCGCGCAGCGCGAAGAACGACGCCGGCCCTTCCGACGCCCGTTCGGGATCAACCAGAACCTCCATCACCAATCCCAGCGCCTTGTTCATCGCATCGTTGAACTCTTTCTCTTTGTTGCCGAGCAGGAAGAGCACGTGGTCTTTGTTCGCGACTTCAGGTGACAAGGCTTTGACCTTCTCGATCAACGCGCGAGTTGCCTTCGTCCCCGCGGCAAGATCGGACGCCATGACCCAGGGCTGCAGCGCGTCGAATTTGCTGATCGCCGCTTCGACGTGATTGCGGATCTCAGTCAATTCAGGCGAGAAGTTGGTTGATCCCGCGAGTTTCGCTATTCCAAGAATCGTCGTATCAATCCCGTCGAACATGCTCTTCTCGTTTTCGACCTTCGGAATCGCGCTGTCGGCGAGCATCACTCCGCTCAGCGACGAACCTGGCGCGGCGCGGACCTGGCCTGCGCCCTGCGAGCGTTGATGGCTCAACCCATCACGAGCGATCTCGCGGTATGACTTACCGACGAGCGGATCGTATGCGCCGACGTCAATTTTCAACGTCGCTATCTGCTCGCTCTCGCGAACGCTCAGGTAGAGCTTTTTGATCTGCCACGGACGCAAGCCTTCTCTAAGGTGTTCGGGGAAGCGGTTCGGGTCGGCGGCGGCCTTGAACGCTTCGATGCTCATCAACCCGGCGGTCTGGTGATGGCCGTGCCCGTCGCGTTGCTTGCCGTGGAAGCGGGAGACGATGATGTCGGGACGGTACATCCGGATCGCGTGAACGACGTCACCGAGCACAACCTCTCTGCCCCAATGTTCGAGCGTCTCGTCCAGCCGTTTTGAAAAGCCGAAATCGGTCACGCGCGTAAACATCTGGTCAACGCCGTAGTAACGCCCCGCGGCCAGCAGCTCTTCGGTGCGCAAAATTCCCAGCGCGTCGTAAAGCTCCGGCCCAATCAGGTTCGCGCCGCCCTCGCCCCGGTTGAGCGTCAACAACCCTGTCCTGACGCCTTGTTTGCGTGAGAGCCAGGCGAGCAACGCGCCGTCTTCGTCATCCGGGTGCGCAGTCGTGTGCAGAACCGTCGCGGTCGAGCGCAAACACAGCAACGCACGATACGCGGCGGCGGCTCCTTTGTTTTCGGCCGGCTCCTGAACTTGAGCCTGCGAAGAGGGTAAGGTGAAGGCTGCAAACACGAGGTAGCATAGCAACACGCGTAAGGCGAATTTACTCATTGTCCCATCCTCCGAAAATGTCCGACAAACGGTAGTGGGTCGTGTTTCAAACGTGGAGATGGACTGAGATTGATGTCACACTGGGCCTTGTCTTCGTAGCCTCCATCAGGAAGGAATGGCCCATGACGTTCATCGCGGTCCGCTGCCCTCATTGCCAGAGTGACCAGATCGTCAAACGCGGCAAAACGACCCGGGGAACCCAGCGCTACTTATGCCAGAACACCCTCTGTACCAAAGGAAGTTTCCTGCTCGACTATGGCAATCGAGGGTGCTTACCTGAAGTCAAGCACACGATCAACGACATGAGTCTCAATGCCAGCGGGGTACGCGATACGGCGCGATCGTTGCATATCTGTCCCAACACCGTTCTGCGTGAACTCAAGAAGAAAGCGACGGTGCTGGAGTCGGTGAACACCGCTCTGCTGCGCACGCTGAACCCGGCCGAGGTGGCCTGGGACATGGAGCGCGCTGGTGAAGCGGAGGTCGATGAGATGTGGTCTTTTGTCGGGAACAAAGGCAACCCACGCTGGCTGTGGCATGCTATCGATCACCACACAGGCAAGGTCTTCGCATACGTCTTTGGTCGCCGCAAAGACGAAGGCTCTGTGCAGCTCAAAACACTGCTCGAGCCCTTCGGGCTGACCCGCTACTCCACCGATCATTGGGGCGCGTACACCCGGCATCTGGACCCCGACGTGCATAACCCAAGCACACGAAACACGCAGCAAATCGAGCGCAAACATCTGACCTTACGGACGCGCATGAAACGCTTGGTTCGCAAGACCATTTGCTTGTCGAAAACGATACAGATGCACGACATCGTCATTGGCTTGTTTGTCAACCGCTATGCCTTTGGACGGGCGGTGTAAACATGGCCATCTCCACGTTTGAAACACTACCCTTACGGGAAGCGTTTACTCCTTCAGACCTCCGGCCGACAGCCCTGCCACAACGTAACGATAGAACGCCAGCGAGAGGATGATCGGCGGCAGGCTGGCGATGAAGCCGCCGGTGACCAGCATCCCCCAATTCACACTATGGCGCCCAATGAACTCCGCCAGCGCCACCGGCACAGTCTTCGAGGCATAGGTTGATGTAAAGATGAGGGCGAAGAAGAACTCATCCCAGGCGTTCAGCAGTGTGAAG
>JAHKKJ010000499.1 GCA_020027655.1 Deltaproteobacteria bacterium
CAACCGGATGCTTGCGGCGGACCGAGACAAAAGTTTCTTACCAGTCGCCTCATAAAATATAAAGGAGAAAAACATATGACAAAAATATTATTGGCGCTGATCGTCTCTTTCTATGCGCCCATGGCGTGGGCGTTCACCATCGCCACCGGCCCAAGCGACGGGAGCTATTTTCAGATCGCGCAGGACATCAAGAACGTGGCCGGGAAAGAAGGGATCGACCTTCAGGTCATGCCCACCAAAGGTTCTCTTGAAAACCTCGAGCTTCTAGGCAGCGGCAAAGTGGACCTAGCGATCGTTCAGCTGGACGCCCTCCGATTTATTTCCGACGTGATTAAGCAACAGGCAGGGTTGGATCTCTTCGACAAGATCAAAGTCGTTCTGAATCTCTACCCGGAAGAGATCCACATCCTCACCAACAAAAAAGACCTTCAGACTTTTTATAACTTGGAAGGAAAGCGGGTGTCGGTGGGACCCCCGGGAGGGGGCACGGCCGTTACGGCCGCCGTGTTGTTTACCGTCTACGACATTAAAGCGACGGTCTCCGAGGAGCCTTTTGAAGAAGCGGTTAAGAAGATGGAGCAAGGCAGTTTGGATGCGGTGATTTTTGTGGGAGGAGCGCCTGTGCCTTTTATCGGAAAACTCGGCGGCAAATTTAGTTTCGTCCGGCTCCCCTCCAATCCGGTGCTGGAACAGATCTATTTGCGAACCTCGCTGGGCAAGCAGCTCTACGGTTGGGCCGGGGCCGACACGGAGACTTATGCAGTCCCTGCCGCAATGATGGGTTTGGACAAACGGGATGAGAAATATGTGACTCAGGTGCAGCAGCTGGTTCTGACTATTCTAAACAATCGCGAATTTCTGGAGGCGAAGGGTCATCCCAAGTGGAAGAGCTCCATCATTCGAACCTACTTTCCCTACCGAGGCTATGAACCGACCAATCAGATGATCCAGATTTTTAACATGCTCGATAAACAGGGATACAAAGTGATAAAGAAGTAATGGTTATTTGACCAGCGCGTAGCGCAATAGAACTATTTCAGATCAGCAGTTATGCGTATGCGGACCTTCCTTTTGGCTTTGGAAACAATCTTGCTGGTTGTCATTCTTGGGTCAGCGGTAGCGGCTAATGAAGCGAAGCCGCCTGAAGTAAAACTTGCAGCCGCGTTTCAACTACCGCAATTGCCTGGCTTGTCCGGACCCTCGGCGGACTGGCGCCAGTGGGATGCGTTTTTCACGTTTGTCGTAAAGCAATTCGGTCAGGAGATGAGCGGTGACTTGAAAGACTCATTGGGGGAAGCGTTTCTGGACTCGCGCTATGAATTGACTTCCGCGATTGCGTCGTCGGGCGGACAGAATCCCGTGCCCGAGCTTTTTCTCAGTGGCTGGAAACGATTATCGCCTGTCCTGAACAAAGCTCTGCCCGGTTTATCCCAGCAGACCGCCAGCCGCTACGCCAGCTTCATCAGCGCGGCGGACAAACTCGCAGTGGTCGGTCAGCAGGGCTCTCAGCTCGGACTGCTGCAGTTAACCCCTGATTCGTTACGAGGTATGGCACGGCTACTTGAGCCTAGCGGCGCGACGGATCCGATTGCATATAATCTCAACGTCGATAGCGCACTCCGTAACCTGCTGGGTTTTACCATCCCCCTCGCTACACCTAATCCAGCGCCGGGAATAAAGCAGAGCGGTTTGCGCGGGTTGCCGCTGGATGTGCAGCGTGCATCTTTGCTTCCTCCCTGGGTCGATGCGGTAGCTATAGCTGCGGAGCCCAGCCTCAAAAAGCTCAACGGATGGGTGCCGGATGCAAAAGAACTTGATGCCTACTTAGCGGAAGTCAGGATTTTGCTTTCCGATTTGAGCGATAGGGTGGCTGCAAAATCCAAGCTAGCCGAGGAGTACAAGCCCACCTACCGCCAGATCGTCTTTGCCGCCAGCTGGCAGGAAAGCTGCTGGCGCCAGTATATCAGGAAGGGAAAAGAGGTAACGCCCCTCGCCTCTGCCACGGGTGACGTTGGCCTCATGCAGGTTAACCGCAACACCTGGCGCGGAGTCTACGATGTCAAGGGGCTGGGCGGTGATATCGAATACAACGGCAATGCCGGCGGTGAGATCTTGCTCTACTATCTGACCCGTTATGCGATTAGGAAAAACGAGGACAAACAACCAGACGGGAATCTGGCGCGGGCAACTTACTCCTCATACAATGGCGGCCCGCGCCATTTGACACGCTATCGCGCTGCCAAGCCGAACCCGGCGCTAAAAAAGGTCGATGACGCCTTCTGGGAAAAGTTTCAGGCAGTAAGCTCGGGTCGGGAAATGGACGTGCTGAGCTGCTATCGGAAATAGCGTGTCGAGACACCTGCCACAAGCGAACACCCGTGTTGTGAAATCAGCCCAAACTGACGAGCAAGTAGGAGGAAGATCGTGAAGAGGTTGTTGTTTGCAATCATTGTGATTTTCTATGCCGATCTTGGATTTGCCTTGACGATCGCGACGGGACCCAGCGATGGCACTTACATCCAAATCGCGCGAGACATTCAGAGGGTTTCGCAAAAAGATGGAATCAAGATCGAGATACTCGCTACGCAAGGGTCGTTCGAAAACATGGTCCTGTTGGGAGATCGGAAGGTTGATCTTGCGATCGCCCAAATCGATGCCCTGGGGTTTTTCGCAAAGGTGATGAAGCCGCAGGGCGTCAATGTATTTGAAACTCTTCGGGTGATACTCAATCTCTATCCTGAGGAGATCCACGTCCTGACCAACAATTCAGCGATCAATTCCTTCCTGCAGCTTCAGGGCAAACGAGTTTCTTTCGGGCCTAAAAATGGCGGCAGCGCGCTGACGGGAGAAGTCTTGCTCGAGACCTACGGGATGAAAGTGGAAAAATCTTACCCCGATCCCAAAGATGCTCTCGAGGCATTAAGGAAAAAACTGCTTGACGCGATGATCTTTGTCGGCGGCGCCCCAGTTCCGCTGTTCAAAAACTTGGGCAGCGACTTTCGCTTTGTTGACCTTCCTAGAGACAATTCTCTGGAAACGACCTACGATAGGAAGACTCTCGATCGCACCCTTTATGATTGGACCATTCCAACAGAAACCTACACCGTTTATTCGGTCCTCATGGGGCGTGACACCAAGGATCAACTCTACATTCAGAACATACAGCGGTTGATCCTTTCCGTCCTGAGTAACCAAGACCAGCTGAAAGCCTCCGGACACGAAAAGTGGAAGTCCTCGGGAATCAATAATCCGTTAAAATATTACGGCTATGGCCCTGCCAACGATGCCATTGGCCTATACCAGCGGTTGGAATCCCTCGGATACAAGATCTACCGGCCGAAGTAAGGTCGCCGCCTCTTGCCGCTGGGTTGCGCCAATAGGACCTCGTCCCTCAAGGTTCAATAATACCTACGCCAGGGAAATCCTCGATCGGACCATGGTCGTCCCCGGAAAAGCAATCGCCGAAGCCGTAGACCTCGCCCGCGAGAGCGGCACCCGGAAGAGCTCTACGACAATAGCTTCGTGTTCAATCTGGAAAAGAGCGGTTTTCTAAAAGGGATCTGGGGGAGTGAGAATTACAAACGCTAGAAGAGAATTTGTTTTTCAATGACGAATAACCAACCCGCCACCCTGGAAGGACTTGAACGGAGCAACGCGGTTGAACGAATTGAACGTTTGCAACGGGTTTCTCACAAGTTTGCGCAGCGGTTGAACGACTGGAGCCTTAAGACAAACGGGTCGAGTGTAAACATTTCTCCACCGCGCCTTGCACCAGTTCGGCCTGCCAGCGCAATAAGCCGCCGGTTTTCATGATCTCATCGACGGTGCGCGGCCGGCTCCGGGCAATCGCTTCGAGCGCCGCTCTGGGCGCCAAGGTCGAAGCGGCGATCTCCAGCTCCTGAGCGATCTGCGCGCATTCGACGCGCAGCGACTTGATCTCCTCGATGCAGTCGTTGCGTGGAGCCTCGTGGTCGCGCTGTCGCGGCTCCAGCCACTCCGTCTCGTCCATGCGCGCCACTCGCGCGATCGCCTCCTCGAGCGTCGTCAGCTGCGCGCCGATGATGTTGCG
>JAHKKJ010000500.1 GCA_020027655.1 Deltaproteobacteria bacterium
TAGTGGTCTTTGAGAGGAACGAAGTGTGTTCCTCGGGCGAAGATAAATGAGTCATCAAAGCCAGTCGCTTTTGCGGTTGTGCCGCAAGAGTGTACTGGCTTTTGTATTTCAGAGGCGACCCAGCAGATGCAGGACTTTTATAGCATAGGAAGGAGGCTTTTATGTTTATAGAGACTTATTATGATGACAGGGCTGCGGTTCCCGGCAGCACAAGTGAGCCGATGATTCCCTATCCTGAACTGTCGGGGGAGAAGCTGACGGTGTGGCAAGAATACTTGCCGATTAAGAGACCGATAAGAAATCTCTACTCACCGTTCAATACCATTCCTGACCCTGCGGTTGCAGAGATAAAAAAGGCAACACGTTCATTTGACCATATAGAGATCTGGAGCCGCGCAGCCGACCCCATGGCCGTCGGAATCATCGGAGAAGAGAAACCGCGCTACTTTTCTATCGTGCGCTGGGGGGATGCGGAACTCACGCTAGCGCAGGTAAAAAGGCGACTGTGGATCGAGAAATGGCTGCTCCGGCTGACTGCGACAGGGGGAATTTTGGGGTTTCTCGTTGCGACGTTGGCTGCCAGGGCCTATGGTGGGTAGAGGTTCTCTTCTGTCCTCTGCTCCTCTTAGACGAAACTTATTCCGGGGGTTCCTTTGCAACCTAATCGTGGGCGAGCTCGCGACCAATCGCAATATTTCGCTCGTCGCCGCCTGCTGCTCTAAAGACTCGCGTAAGATCACGGTTGCGCTCCTGCAATTCCTTGAACAGCCGCGCGTTCTCGATGGCAATCACTGCCTGAGAGGCAAAAGTTTCTAGCAGTTTGATCTGCTTGTCCGTGAAAGGACGAACTTCAGTTCGGCGCACCACAACCACCCCAATAGGCATTCTCTCTCGCAGCAACGGTGTGGCTACGATGGTGCGAGTACCAGTAAGCTCCTGAAAGGCCTTGGACTCCGTAAACTCTGTGTCAACTTCTGCCGCGATGTCGTGGATATGGATGGTCTGCCGGTCTATTACAGCTCGGCCAGCCACATCGCCTCGACGTAATAGGCAAGGTCGCTCGATCCAGACAAGCCGTTTAGCATAACCACAATGCGAGAGGTTCTAGACAGGTATCTAACAACTGACGAAAGTAAGAAGAACTGCTGCAGGACGCATTGGAGCAAATCAAACACAAAGCGCCCGACGTAATTCTCTTGGATCTTAGCCTTCCAGACATGCCCCGCCTCCTTAATCCTTAATCCTTCCACGTCGGCGAGAGTGAAACAGGCTCAATCCTAAGCACGGACACGAGGTCCGGGAGTAAGCCCATGAAGAGGGCTAAGGATATTACTGTAGGTGAGACGGTCTTTGACAGAGGTCAACGCTTTATCGTCAAAGAGGTCCGCGTAGATGCGGAACATGGTTGGATCGCGTTCCTTGACACAGAAGGCTTCTGGCACGGGGTCTACCACCCGGACGAATACTTAAGAGTAGGGGAATGAATCGAATCAACTCTAAACTTCATGGGAGGACAAAATGAAAAAGACAAAACAAAATCAGACCGAGACCGCAATCACCGAATTGATCGATCAAGTGGAAAAATTTTTCAGCACCGCGCCGCTTCGGTTCCTCGACATCGACGGCGGCAACAGTGATCTCGGCAATGAGGAGCGCGCTTCAGGAACGTTGTGGTCCGCAATCTCTCTATCGCAAAATGCGGATCAAGAACGTAACCACCTAGGCGCGATAAACAAAACTCCGACGGCCCCGAGAATCAATGCGCCTATGAACCACCCTAATCCGTAGGACAAAAGATACAACCCAAGCGCAAAGCAATTGGCCTTTAAGCCGGAGGGGCAACCAGAGAGCGTGCAAACCGATGGATCTGGGTTTTGGGACGGGGTGATTACCTCCAGCGGGGGGATCTAACGAAGCTTAGACGAAGATTGCTTACCGTAACGGGCGGATTGGGAGTCCGAAGAGTGGGAATAAGGACTGCACGACGGTAGAAGCGGCTCCCGTGCTTCCTGTGGGCTACGTTGTTAGTGCGAGCCGGATTGCAGACAGAAGGATGATTCTCGCGGGATACCGGCTGGCTGATCTTCTGACGCGGGTACTCACACTTTGATTGGAGGAGAATTCAGTTCAATCCTGGCATCGCTGCTTGTTTTTCTGCGATCACTTGATCACCTTATCCGCCCGATACAGCATGGATTGTGGAATCGTCAGGCCAATCTGCGTAGCCGTCTTGAGATTGATCACCAGTTTTAGCTTCGTCCACCGTTCAACGGGCAAATCTGATGGCTTGGTTCCCTTGAGGATCTTGTCCACATAAACAGCGAGGCGCCGATGTGTGTCGGGAAAACTTCGCCCGTAGCTCATCAGCCCGCCACTCTCACACCATTCTGTGCTCGCGTATATCGCCGGAAGTCTGCTCTTTACAGCGAGTTCAACGACCCGTGTCGGGTAAGTCGTTATCGGGGGATGATGGATGAACGTGAGAGCGTCGACCTTCAATTTGGCCGCCGACTCAAACGCCCGGTCGATATCGTTTGCGTGTCTTACTCCAAGAGATTCAATCCGAATCCCCAGCGCCTTTCCTGACTCACCCGCTTCTTTCATACCAATATTCGCACCCAGGTCCGTCGGATTAAAGAGGATCGCCGCGAGCGAGAGTCTGGGAACTATCTCCTTGAGAAGCTCTAAGCGTTTGCCATACAACTCGCTATTTGCCAGCGTCACCCCGGTTATGTTACCACCTGGCCGCTCAAGACTGGCGACAAGACCTCTCGCCACTGGATCGCCGGTCGTAGAAAAGATAATGGGGATTTCTTTGGTCGCATCCCGGGCAGCCGAAACGGCCGCCGACGAGGAGGCAACGATAACGTTGACCTTGAGCCGAACCAGCTCGGCGGCAAGTACGGGCAGCCAGTTGAGATCTCCCTCCGCATATCGATACTCAATGCCGAGATTCTGTCCTTCGACGTAGCCCAATTCTCGCAAACCTTGGCGTAATGCATCCGCATTATTGGAAAAAAGAGCGGCGGTGTTAGGGACTAGAATACCGATCCGGTGAAACTTTCCCGGCTGCTGTGCGTCAGCGAGACAGACAGAAGCGAGCATCAAACCAACAAGTAAAACGACAATTGCTTTTGTAGCCATAACCACCTGTTACGGTTCATTGTAGGTTATCCAGAACATTTTGTCTTGCCCCTTGTTCATCGGATATGGCGTAGCTGGCACCCATATTACAGATACGGGGAGTATAAAAAAAGACACATCTCTCGTGGGCAAAGCAATCGAGACAGTTGGGGTATTCATTTGGCTCGCACACTCGCCGTGCTAAACGTGGCGAGGTAGCTACGATTACCGAGTGGTTCGTGCGGTGTATTCAGACATCAGCCGGCGCGATATATCCAAGCCAACAGACCACGACACTTTCCAAGATTGAACTGAACGACGCTTTGGGCGAAACATAAGAAACGCTGAGCCATTGACGACGGAAAACGGTGGAGAGCCATTCCAAACATTTAACGCTCAGCCTCTTTCATCTTCTCCGTAGGCCACCTCGGCACCTAGATCATTCGCGACTTCCCGGAATTGTTCGAGGGCGGCTTCGAGGTTTTCACGGATTTCCTGAGGGAGCACGTCGGGATCAGGAAGAGTATCGGATTCTTCGAGGCTTTCGTCTCTCAGCCAAAAGATATCGAGGCTGGCCTCGTCACGGTTGATGAGGTTTTCATGATCGAACGCACGCCAGCGAACATCAATAGCAACATTCAAGGGTAAGAAATCAAACCCTGTAGCCTAGGCAGATTTCAATTCAAGGAGAATTTCAATTCAATTTTGCTAGGCCAAAAGTCTGCCCGTTTTCCGAAGAAGAGCTCACTCGATCCCTCGATGTTTCGCAATTTATTGAAAACACCAAATCAACGAAGCAGAGACTCCTGATCCGCCAGCGCTTGAAAATAATTATGGCCGGCGAATTTTGTCGAAGCGATACGGAACTTCTAAGGGCATTTTGTCCTGCGTATGAAGTCAAGAATCACTGTGCTGGCCGTCCTGTCCGGATGACTAAGCGCTGC
>JAHKKJ010000001.1 GCA_020027655.1 Deltaproteobacteria bacterium
TTTGAAGAAATAGCGGTGCGTTCCAGATGGTGGGCAAGGTCCGCCATAACCAATCTTTCCGAAATCAATAGACTTTTGGATCTCGTAAAAATTCTCTGCGCAGAAGCGAGTTTGCTTATTTAACCACTCCCCATATTCTAGAAAGAACGGAGATTTGTACTGACATTTATCAGGTATGATAGGAAAAGGGTCAGGGTCACCTTGGAAACCGTCGTGAAAGAACATTTGTAATGTGGCAATGTTTTCCAAAACCGGACTTGAAAGCGAACTATCTGGACGCTCTAGGTTAAGCCGATAACGAAGAGAAAGTTCCTGAATTGGAAGTTTTGTTAGACTGATCAGATAGTCAAGGAATTTGCGAGGGGTACTCCCGGCTATGTCTTTAATTGATGTTTCAGAAATGCCAAACCCATAGCCTTCATCGACTGCGGAAGTAAGTATCTTTACCATAATAGGAATCAAGAGTTCATTCGCAGTCACTTGATTTGTATCTGTGACTCGGAAGTTTTGATGGAAACGAAGATTTAACTGTTTTATTGCTGAATTTTCTCTCAAATCATTAGCCTTCTTTGCGATGGATATCCATATAGAGAGTAGGTAATCACGATAACTTACAAGCTCAAAATCAGGCCCATAGATCTCTGTTCCTTTGGGATAGGAGAATCTACTTGGTGGCACCAAGTCAGATTCATGGCTTTTAACATCAAGAGGCATCCGATTCTACCTTCTTCTCTTGGAGCGTGTAGCAGTGGTATAGAGATCTTCGTACTCCATTATAGCCTTACCAATCTTTCCTTCCTGTAATTTGATAACGTCAATTGCCCAGTCCACATCAAAGAGGTCAGAAAATGTATTCAACTTACTGCACATATGTGAATAAGCCTCTTGAACTTGAAAATCACCCACATATGACTTGGTGTTTTTCTTCTTCTTCGACACTGACTGGAGTGACAGATAATATTGCTGTAGGTTGTTACTGTCATGCAAGATATAGAAACTAGGTATTTTAGAGATATTGCTTAGAATGTGTTTGGGATCAAGGAAGGCTTCTTCTAATTCGGTCAACAGGCTCTGGCGTGTTTCTAGATTTAAATCACTAAAAAGTGACTGTTCTATTGGAACACCACATAATTGTCTAGCTAAACTATTTATTTGAATGAGCCTGGATAATCGCATCTTTCTTCCAACTTCATGCCAGACGGTACGCGAAATCGGTGATCTTGATAGTGGGATAGTCAGAGTTATTGGAGAAAAGCAGCTGTTTAAATCAAGAGAAAAAGAACATGGTAGGAATTTCAAAAGTGGCAGCAGTTTCGTGGGAGAACTACGGTAGTCTCCTGCGGGCCATGAAGGCTTTTCCCTTCACCTGCCTTGAGAGTCGGATATCATGATAAAAAAGATCATTAATAAGGAGGAGAATCGCTTATGAAAATATACTCCCAAACGGGGACTAGGTATTTTGTCGCAGCTGGCGCGTTAGGGGCGCTGCTACTTACGCAGGGCTGTATTGCGACGCGTGACTGGGTAAAGGAGCAAATGGACCCTCTGTCCAGTCGAGTGTCGACGAATGAGGAAAAGTTAACTCAGGCTGAGAATCAGATCGGAACTCTCAGCAACCGCACAAGCGGCGTCGAAAACAAACTCGGTCAGTTCGAAGGCCGACTGGGTCAGTTCGAAGGCCGACTAGGTCAGGTAGATGCGAAAACCGATAAGGCTCTCAATACGCTGGCCAACTTGAGGTTGGAACGGCGTTTTGTCATCGATATGAAAGAAGGAGCCAATTTTGCTTTTAATTCGGCAAATCTGCCGGCTCAGGCGCAGAAAGAGATCGACGGGTTTCTCAGCGATCTCAAAGGAGACGCTGCCGGGGCGGACGGCACGATTTTCCTCATTGCCGGACACACGGACAACGTAGGTTCCGAGGACGTTAACTATGAGATCGGCAAGAAAAGAGCCGATTCTGTGAGCCGGTATTTGATCACCCAGAAGAAGATGGATCCACTAAAAGTGATCTCGGTGTCCTACGGTGAAAGCGCACCTCTACAAGACAACAGCACGGGCCAAGGCCGGGCTAAGAACCGCCGCGTCGAAATTCTTGTGTATCGTGACGGGATTACTTCTACGCCGAGTGCCGCTGCCGCGCCGTCATCACCAGCCGAGCCGCGCGCGTCTCAGCAGGGTGGAGAAAGACTGAGTCAGAGTCAACGATAGGATGCACAAAAGTTACTCGTGAGATAGACAAAAAAGGCGGGGTTTTTAACCCCGCCTTTTTTTATTGGTAGAGTTGGTCGATATAGCCGCTATCGTCCAATTCGCGAACGTAGTGACTGTCCCATAGCGCCAATGGATTAAAGCTCGCGATCTCCGGGTTACGCCTGACCGCAAGGCGGAAAACATTGGCGATGGCTTCGATGGCAGGGTAAGGTTTGCGCTCCAATGAATGGGCCCATTCCTCGTAGAGCGTCTCTACTTCTTCATCCGACTGTAGATGCAAAATCGGGCTCGCATGCTCTTTGAGGATCTCCAGAGTTTCTTGCTTGCGCGTGATAAAGAAATGGATTGCATCCACAAACCCCCGAATTAGAAGCCGGATCTTCGCTTCATGGTTTTTCACGAAGCTCATGGTTGTGGTCAGTGTCACGCCGCGTATCATAGGCATGGCGCGCACGCGGATCACGCGGGCTCCGGCTCTTTCTGCGCGAGTGTCGTGGGGAAGGGTGACGAAAGTTCCCGCGAATTCGCCACTCAACACGCGCTTCCAACGTTCCTCCGCCGGCCCACGCAATTCCACAAGGTCTACATCGCCGCGATCCGCGTCGAGTCCCTGCTGCCGTAAGAATAGCCAGACATTCAGCCCGGCGTGAGAGGTTAGCTTGTCGACCGCTACTTTCTTGCCTTTGAGATCGATGACTGAACGGATGCCATGAGCCACCACCAGCCGGTTTTCCGTCCAATTGTTACCTGCTTGAGCTAGGTGGACGAAATCCTCACCCTTGGCATTTCTCACGTAGAGGTTATGATGGTTTCCGGAGATTAGATCGACATGGCCATTCCTTAAAGCTTCCACCGCTTTCTCGCGTACCAGTTGGGGCGATGTATTGACCGCGAGACTGTTCTTCTCCCAGACCCCGGATTTTTCCGCCACGACCCAAAGCGGCGCGTGGGAGTTCGAACGATAAATGATTCTGAGTTCTGGGAAAGTCATTGGAATTCTCCTTCGATATCCTTTCCGCTCACGGGACCTGAGCAAGATCTTTCAATCGCGGGTTGGGACTAGGAGCGGAGTCGCAGTCCAAACCATAACGTAATCAAGGCAAGGATTAAAATAAGCCCGTTCGAGCTCTTAAGTTTTCGGATGATTGAGCCGAATTCCAGAGATGTGATCGTATCCCCGCCTTCATGTCGTTTCACGAATCGGTGCGCTATCCCCATGGATTGGTAGACACTAAAAAGCACGAGGAAGAATGCAACGAATAGCTTTATGCCCAGGTTATAGCCCAGCTGTTGGACAAACAGCTCGCGATACGCGGCCTTGAGGTCCGTGAGTTGGAAAGCGCCGGTGAAAAGGAGAACGCCTAAAGCGCCAATTTGTATAGGATTGTAAAGCTTAAGGGCGCGGGCGAGAAGTTGGACTTTGTCTCTATGATTCTCAAGAATCGAGTTCGCCGGGAGCAACATTATCCAGAGACCGACAACGGCTCCCAAATATACGACAAGAGCTATAAGGTGAAGCCAGGAGTTGAGCATGAGAAAAAAAGTTCAGCCCCATCCGAAGCGCGATCCTTTTTTGATTGGTTTGCCCGGCGCGTCATAAGTCTCACCCATGGCGTCCAGTTGCTGACGAATCTTTTGCAGTTCGCGTTGCTGGTGAGCCTCGAAGGCCTCTGCTTCCTTGACGCGGGATTCGACAAACTCCGTAAGCTCCCGTTCGCGTTTCGTCTGGAATTCGTTTTTTTCGTTTTGCCATTTGTCGTAGGAATCCTTCAGCAGGGTTCGGACATGAAAGTTCAAATTGTCGCGCACCACCATGGACTTGTTGCAGTGTGGACAGAAGATGACGTTGCCGATCATGAAGTTCCGCACGGGTTCGACATGCGGCTGGTTGCACTTAAAGCAGCGAACCGGAATGTCCCAGGAGTCGATGTCAGGTAGAGGGACAAAGATGACTTCGGGCTCCGCATAGGCCGACACAGCCGCAGTACTTGCTGGCATGGTTGCGCTTGTAACTTCGGTTCCTGTGTTACCGGCCGTAGATGCAGCTCTGGCCGGAAGATCGTTCTTTGCTCCTCCAGCTGCTGACTTGCCTTGGCCCTTTCGGAATCGGGACTCAAAGGTGTCGTCGAATCGCGTATCCGGATGTAACGCCCGCGCACGCTCAATCAATGCCTCTTCCGTCTCGATATTGTTTGGGTCAGTTACGCAGCAGTCCACCGGACAGACCGCGGCGCATGCCTCGTAGTCGTGAAAACCAACGCATTCCGTGCACAGCATTGGATCGATGACAAAGATCGGGTCTCCTTGCGAGATCGCATTGTTGGGACACTCGGGCTCACAGGCGCCGCAATTAATGCAATCGTTGGTAATCATCGTTGCCATTGACTCGATCCTCCTAACAGTTGGGTGGAATTGGAAACCGGAGTGAAACCAAATTAATCCTAAATGAAATTTCGGGAGGTTGCAAATCGACAGCCCGGCTGGAAGGCGACGAGCCCTATTTTGCGTTTGGAGTGCAGGGAAATGTGGGTTATAAAGAATTATGAAACTCTCACAGTCAACGGTTTTGCTTAGCGCAATCGCTCTTTTAGCTACCCTTGAACTCATATTGAGTCCCGGCCACTCGCCTGCCGCGGATAAATCAAAGAGACTAAGGTTGGCTTACTCGGGCTGGGAAATCGGCACCGCGGTGTCCTATGTGGGCGTGGATTCGGGTCTTTTCAAAAAGCACGACGTAGATCTTGAAGAGCTCCCGATCCGGGACACGCTCTCGGCAGGGGTCCAGTCTTTACTCGGAGTCGACCTTCTGATCGGATTTGGTAATCCGCTGGCTATCCTCCAACCCGTTGCCGGTGGGGCAGATATCAGTTTGATCGGCGCGCACGTCAGCTTCGACCATTATGGGATGGCCGTGGCTTCGTCGATTTCAGCCATCAAGGATCTAAAAGGCAAGAAAATCGGCGTTTCCGCCTTGGGTGCCCGATCTGATCTGATCGCCCGCGTCATTCTTAGACGCGCTGGCCTAGACCCTGCCAAAGATGTTGAAGTTGTTGCGGCAGGCCTCTCGCCATCCAGAGCGCTGGCAATTTCGAAGAACCTGGTTCAGGGCGCGCCTTTGAGTCCCGACGTCGCTGCTGAGGCACAAAAACTGGGCATTAAGATATTGGAAGTAAGGCCCGTCCCCGTGGTGACGGATCTGATCATGACGACCCGCTCATTCGTCAGAAGAGAAGAAGACACCGTACGGCGCTTCATGAAGGGTTACGCCGCCGCCATCCATCATTTTGTAACTAAACGTGACGACAGTCTTGCAATCCTCAAGAAATACTTTCCTGGCAATCAGTCGGTAACCGTAGATGCTATGTACGATAGCTTTGCAGCCCAGCTCCGACCGCTTCCGGAGCTGACCGTTGAAGCGATCCAGGCTCTCGTGGACGTCGGAGCTGTCGCGGATCAGCGTACGAAGTCGCTTAAGCCCACCGATATCATTGAGCCGCGCTTCCTCGAAGAGCTTAAAGGAAGCAAATTTCTTAAGGACCTTTACACTGAAAAGGTCAGCTTGTAATTCAGTCTGCAAGTCTCCGTTTTTAACTTCCTAGTAAGCGACGACTGCTTCACGCGTCATTCGGGGTAGATACGGGGTAGAATACTAGGATGGCTGCTCCTATCACTATCAAAGGAAACACAATCATTACGGAGGAAGATATGCGGCTCCAAGATCAAGTTGCGATTGTCACTGGCGCAGGACGCAATATCGGCGAGGATATTTGCAAGCTTTTTGTCCAGGAAGGAGCCAAGGTTGCGGTGGTCGATCTAGACCCTGGCAGAGGTAAGCGCGTGGCAGGCGAGATCAACGCCGCTCAGCCGGGAAAGGCCATTTCCATTGTCTGCGATGTGTCCTCGGCAGGCTCGGTGGAGAAGATGGTTCAGCTAGTGGTGAAAGAGTTCGGGGGCGTCGATATCTTGGTGAACAATGCAGCCTGGACGGATCATAAGACGATCTTTGATATCACCGAAGAAGAGTGGGATCGGACGATGAATGTGTGCCTTCGAAGCGTCTGGTACTGCACCCGATCTGCAGCGCAAGCCATGATCGATCAAAAGCGAAGAGGCAAGATCATTAACATTGCATCCACCTCCGGCCATTGGGGTCGTAAAGAAGCCACTGCGTATACGACGGCCAAAGCTGGAGTTTTGAATCTGACTCGCTCTATGGCGGTTCAGCTGGCGCCCGAGGGTATCCGCGTCAACTCCATCTCTCCCAACCGCATCGGCTCGCCGGTCGGTCAGGAAGCAGTCCCGGAAAACCGTGTCGTCAGAAACCTTGCCGGGCGGCGAGGAGTACCGATGGACATCGCGAAGGTGGCGGTTTTTCTCGCATCGGATGAGGCCGACTTTATCTACGCTGTCGATCTGCCAGTGGATGGAGGCGCTCTCGCGGTCCGCGACTAAATCCGGATTTAGATAAGTCTGTCGCGTGCGCTTGCGGAACTCGGGTCGATCGCTCCCGTTACGTACGCCGGAGAGGGCAAGCAAAGGGGTGCGCCGAAGAGTTGAGATCGTTAAAAAAGTCCCTATGATTTTTTCGGAACGGCACCTAGCCTGGATCTTTCGATTTTCGAGAATGCTTGGTCTGCTGTCTTATCCCATTCTAAATTTCGCAGTTGCATCCGAACTCGATTGAGTAGGTCCTGGTTGTTGACGGGTTTGGCGACAAATTCGCTGACCCCGAGATCCATGGCCGCAGCCCGGGTTGTCATATCGTCTCTAGCCGTGAGCAAAATAATGGGGGTCGCAGGAGCAATCTGTTTGAGCTTCTGGCAGACCTCCAGTCCATCCATCAAAGGCATCATCACATCTAAGATGATGAGGTCAACGGGCTGGCTCTTGACGATATCCAGACATTTGCTACCGCTCGACGCACCGATGACGGACAGCCCGTGTTTGGAAAACAACAGCAGAAGGAACTCCAAAACTCCCTTGTTGTCGTCGACGACTAGGATTGTAGGTTCCATTCCCTGCCGTGCTATCGGATTCGCTGCACTCATTATTTTTCTCTAGTCAGTCATTCCGAACATCTACCTGTTCTTGCCGGCATCGGAAGCCGCCAGGAACACCGATAAAGTCTGTTCCGGCTCTGAAGCTAGCGTGAAGGGTTCGCCATTGGATCTCGGTTTTCGTCGGAGTTTCGCGACCAGTGTCGTGCGTTTCAATCCTAGCATTCTGGCGGCCGCGCTTTTGTTACCGTTGCTAAGGCGCAATGCTTCTTCCATCAATCGACACTGAAGCTGCTCCGTCGCGTCGCGTAGATCGATCTGACCGCTCCCCAAGGTGGGTTGAGGACATTTCTTATCTGAAACATAAGAGCGAATGTTGGGTGGCAAGTCCTTGAGATCGGTGACGCCATTATCACTTAGGAGGACTAACCGTTCGATGAGGTTCTCCAATTCTCGGATATTCCCGGGCCAGTCGTACTCCCAAAGATAAATCATTGCCTCTCTGCTGATGCTCACTGAGACGCCATGCTTTCGGGTTGACCTATCGAGGAAATGATTCACGAGAAGGGGAATATCGGAACGCCGAGCCCGAAGCGGTGGCAGATGAAGCGGAATAACTTGAAGCCGAAAAAAAAGATCCTCACGGAAGGAACCTTTTTCCACTTGGTGAGCTAGGTCTTTGTTGGTCGAGGCAATGACTCGTACCTGAACCTCGACAGGATGATCCGTCCCGATGGGTCTTACTTTTCCGTCTTGTAGTACGCGCAGGAGTTTTGCTTGTAAAGGAAGCGGCAGCTCGCCGACCTCGTCGAGCAGAATCGTTCCATGGTTGGCGAGTTGGAAGAGCCCGGCACGGGAGGAGTGCGCGCCCGTAAAGGCGCCCCGGGCGTGGCCAAAGAGCTCGCTCTCGAGCAGGTTTTCCGGAATGGCGGCGCAATTTACTGGAACAAACGGGCGATCAGCCCTGAGGCTAACGTTGTGAATCGCCCGCGCCACAAGTTCCTTGCCAGTGCCGCTTTCACCTGTAATGAGCACGGTTACGTCAGTGGCTGCTACCCGTTGAATAATTTCATAAATCTTTTTGATCGAGGGGTGCTCGCCGAGCATGGCCGAAGAAGAGGACAGCATGGAAAATTTGGTGTCTATGACCTCCATAAGGCTTCGTTACAGAGCGGGATTTTGGCCATTTCGGGGATCAGGTGCGGGGGATAATTTGACTTTGCGAACACCTAAATTGTTCAAAATTGGTCTACTTAAGAAGCTAAGTTTAAGTTAAGCGTGGAGGTTTTGCAATCATGCTATGAGTTTTCCGAGACACTTGCCCGTCAATTTTCTAACAGCTGACATCGGGGTGCTAATTTTTCGCCAGCGAAAATTTTTTCCCCCTACCATAACCATTCGTAGGATCCTTAAATCTTTCCGTGGCTTAGATTAGATCGAGACGATCGAAAATGATGTGGCATCTGATTTGCTCGAGACACCGTCCGTTCAAATAATTGTCATGACATCGGAAAAGGAGAGACCATGCAGCTCGAGGTGAGTGAACAGTCTGAAGTGTCCGGATTAAATAATGCACTCAGCAACCCCTTAGTCGGGAATAGCGCGAGGATGCGCGTCGTACGGGCGCTGATCGCCAGATTGGCGAATAGTAACTCCACCGTCTTGATCACCGGTGAAAGCGGTACGGGAAAGGAGCTGGCGGCGCGGGCAATCCATGAGCTGAGCCCGCGGCAAGATGGATGCTTCGTGCCAGTCAATTGCGGCGCGATTCCAGAGGAACTTTTGGAAAGCGAGCTATTTGGTCATGTGCGTGGCGCTTTCACCGGTGCAGTGAATGCCCGCCAGGGCCGTTTCCAATTCGCCCATGGCGGAACGCTTTTTCTCGATGAGATCGCCGAGATGAGCGCGAAACTGCAGGTGAAGTTACTGCGGGTACTTCAAGAGCGGCAGTTTGAACCTGTCGGTAGTGACACCTCCGTGCAAGTTGATGTCCGAGTCGTCGCGGCGACCAATAGGGATCTTTGGGTTGCGGTGCGGGAGAGAAAATTTCGGGAGGATCTCTTTTATCGCTTAAACGTTCTTCCATTGGAACTTCCACCTTTGCGTGAGCGCGACTCGGACATAGCGCTTCTTGTTGGTCATTTCTTGGCCCTTCACGCGCGTAGGAGAGGGAAACCAACCATTCAAGTGGATGACGGCGCCATGGGGATAATGGAGAAATACAGCTGGCCAGGAAACGTTAGAGAAGTAGAGAATCTCGTTGAGCGTCTGGTGGTGCTGAACGAGGAGGGTATCGTCCGGCCCACGGATCTTCCCGACTACGTCATCCATAATGCGACGCCACAACACCAAACGACGGCGCAGGTTTCTTTGCCCAACGAAGGAGTGGATCTCGATGGTGTCCTGGAGAAGATCGAGAACGGCTTTATACAGCAGGCCCTTGAGCGCTCGCGAGGAAATAAAACATTGGCGGCGGAGCTACTCAACCTGAATCGTACGACCTTTATCGAGCGCCTGCGCAAAAAAGGGATGCTCCAGTCCACTCGCCCTGCGTCCTTACCTGCGGCCGTCATCAATAACGTGAGGGCAGATGGCACTCCTCTGACGGAGTCGAGGTTCGAGCAACCGAGCCCGAGCGGGCTTGCGCCTGCTGAAACATGAAAGTCGGCAACCTGTCACTTTTGGAAGGCGCTTATTAACGCCGGGAAAGAGCATCGTTATCAGCCCGTGTTCTCTGAAACGGACCGCCTTACGAAAAGAGATTTACGAAAAGGTAGCGGCTGAATGTGTTCCCTCAACGATCGTCTTTTGTGCATAGGTTAGAGTCGAGCTTTAACTGCAGGCTATCATCCAGAACATAATTTTGAATCGTCCAAACGGGCAGTGAACATTAAAGGAGATAGACGCTGTGGCCGAATCAGAGCATGCCATCGGTTGCGCGGCCGTGGCCGCGCGGATTTGCTACACAAGTTGATCACGTCTTACCACACCAATTCACCTCATGCGTCTCCTTGAGTGCATTCAGACCGTGGAAAAGTATCTCCTTTAATTCCTTTTTAGTTCCCGCCGGAGAACAACGGCCTGTGGGAGCCGATCCTGCTACGGAGGCGCACTTTCGGAGTCTATCGTTAGTCCCTTTCGCCGCGTCAAGAAGCTGACGGCGATAGTGTTCTTTTTGACGTGGCTGGTGCCTGTGGATACGGTTTCTACTTGAATTCGCAGTATTTTCATTCTATCGAACCTCGGCACATGGGTTGCTCAAGAGTTCGTCAGCAGAGTCCCATGAGAAAAAAATTATCATCATCGCCATGGCAGTTTTCGTAGTTTAGGTGGCCCATCCGCTGAGGGGTTTATTGAGAATGCCGGACTGGCTGTGCCCGAGTCCACCAGACCCAAAGATCCCGCTCATGGCAAGGAAACAAAGAAAAAAGCAGGCGGAGATCGCCAAACCTGAGATGTTTACGAGCTTATTCTCACGGGAGTCGATGAGCGGGATTGAGAAAATCTCTCCTGACGGCCAATCCATCAAGCCGACGTTTGCTCAAGAGCTTGTGCCGCCGCGCCAGCGTTCCGCAGCCTCAAAGCGCGTGAGCCAGGCGCCCGTCTTCGCCATAACCAGCGGCAAGGGAGGAGTGGGGAAAACCAACGTCGTTGCCAACCTTGCTGCGGCACTGGCGCTGCGTAGCAAACGAGTGATGGTGATCGACGCCGATTTGGGATTGGCGAATCTCGATCTCTTTTTGGGAGTCAGGCCCGTATACACACTGGCGGATTTCTTTACCGGCCTGGTAGCTCTCGACGAAATCATCATCTCGAACCGTGACGGTATTCTCTTGCTTCCGGGCGCCTGCGGTGTGCAGGAAGTCACTGCTCTCCGTTACGATCAAAAGATCGCACTGCTGACGGAACTCGACGCTTTGAGCCATGAGGTCGATTTGGTCCTAGTGGACACCGGCAGCGGAATTTCCGACGCGGTCACCTATTTTGCTACCTCGGCCCAGGAGATCGTAGTGGTTGTAACGCCGGAACCTTCGTCCATGACCGATGCCTATGCCCTGGTCAAGGTGCTTGCGTCCGGGTACCACGAAAAACGGTTTTACATCCTGGCGAACAGCGTCTCAGACAAAGCAGAAGCGCGCCGGCTGTTCGACGCATTGTCGGGTACGGCGCTGCGGTTTCTCAATGCTTCGCTGGATTTTTTTGGCTGGATCCCTCGCGATCCCCAGTTGATCCAGGCCGTAGCGCGCTCCCGGCTGATTGTAACGGAAGCGTCCGATGCACCGTCGGCAAAAGCGTTCGCAGTTATGGCAGAGCGCCTGATTGAAATGACCAGCGCCCGGGTCAGGATAAAAGGTAACGTACAGTTTTTCTTCCGCCGTATGCTCGAGGGGGGTCGAGCAGCGAAATGAAGGCATCTCAAAAAGAGCAGAAAACGAACCGCTTGGCTTTGGGCGAGACAGTCCACCGAGCTAAAGAGGAAATGGTGACCCAATATCTGCCGTTGGTCCGCCTCGTGGCTGAAAAGGTCCATCGCCGTCTCCCCCCTGGAGTCGATCTGGAATCTCTGATTCATTCCGGCGTCGTCGGTCTTCTCCAAGCATTGGATCGCTTTGATCCCAAGCGCGGCGTCGATTTCGAAATATATGCCCGTTATCGTATCCAAGGTGAAGTCATGCAGTGCTTGCGTTCGCTGGATTGGGTGAGGCGCTCGGTGCGGTCCTGGGGGCGCAAGATAGAAGCGGCGAAGACAAAACTCGCAGGTAAGTTCGCCCGGGAGCCTACCGCGGAAGAAATTGCGAAAGAACTGGAAATTCCTCTGGAGAACTATTTCCGGCTCGACCAGCAGGTAAATGAGGCGACGCTGCTTAGCCTGGAGGATTTGTCTATCGCGTCTGAAGCGGACTGGGAGCGGGCCCAGGAAAAATACACGGACAGCCCCTTTCTTGATCCGCTCAGCGTTGTTGAAGGCAAGGATCTCGTGGAGAAGCTAGCCTTGGGTGTAGCCGCATTGCCAGAGCGGGACCGGTTGGTGGTCACACTTTACTACTATGAAGAGCTCACCCTAAGGGAAATCGGACAGATACTTGATTTGAGCGAGGGGCGCGTCTGCCAAATCCTCGCCCATGTTGTTGCCTGCCTGCGCGGCACTCTCGGCATCAAGCCGTCGGCGAAACTATCCCCCAAACGCGCCCAGGAAGCGCCCAAACAAAACGCTAAGAAGTCCGTGCGGGTCTAGCACAGAGGATTGACAGGGTTCGTGACGGATTAAACGAAAATTTTGGCCATTGAGTTGACGATCCATGGCAGATCCCGTGAAACGGATCGTCTCTCTCCTTCTGTCTCCCGGGATCGTTCGTCTGCGCGGTACTCGCTCTCCACTGACGTTCATCACCAATTTGAGGTCCGCCGTCACAGAAAACCAACCGACCAAGGTCCTGCTCCGGACCATTCGAAGGAAACCACGCTGAGTTCAATTGTCTGATAAAAAGCCTTTGAAATCGCTATATAATAGCGACCGTAAGGATTAGGCTTTGGGCTAAAGAAGCTTGCCGACTTGCCGATGAAACGGATGTAGAGGAGAGAATGATGGAAGTCATCCACAAAGGGCGTCCAGGTACGGAGCTCTCCCAGCTGATACACAACGGCAAGGCAGCGGGCCAAGCTGGCCGTGACGAGAGAAGCGAAGTTGGCCCAACCCTAGAATCAGCCAAGGTCAATATCTCCAAAAAGGCGCGGGAGCCACAAAGAATCGCCCAGCATCTGGCTCGTAAGGGCGATGAACTCCACGCGGAAAAAGTCCGACAGGTCAAGGAAATTATCGCCAAAGGTGAGTATGAGGTTGATCCCCGGGAGGTCGCTAAAAGTATCATTCGTACCGAGATCTCGCGGCACCTCGAAAAAAGTAAAGTTCGATCGATGATTATTGATCTGACAGAATTGTTAGCGCTCACAGAAGAAGAAATTGCGGCCGGGGAAAAAATGGCGGCGCAACGTGGAGGATCAAAAGAAGCCCGTCGCAACGTGGGAAGTCGTCGCGCTTTTCCAACAAATCGATGCAGAACCAAGCCTAGCCTCCTCGACTTTCTCCAGTAGAAGGATTCAATGTTGATATTGAGTCGCCGACCCGGCGAGAGTCTCACCATCGGCGACGATGTTGTAGTGACCGTGGTCGGTGTGAGCGGCAACCAGATCCGGCTGGGCATTACCGCGCCGCGGGAAGTCCGGGTGCTGCGGGAGGAGGTCTCTAAGGCCATGCGGGAAGAAAACCAGGCCGCTGCCAATGCGCTTGATTCCAATAGGAGGCCTGGAGATGCTGTTAGACAGCTGCGGGGACGAAAACAGAGAAAGTCCCGCGACTAATCATCCCACGCCATCGACGTCGCCATCCATCGCAACGTACAAAAGGTTATCGCGCTCAGCACAGACAAGGCCGCCAATCCGATCAATCTGTACGGAACGACCAAGCTCTGCTCCGACAAAGTTCTGGTTTTTCAAGAAGGACGCAGCGCTTCGTCAGTGAGATTGGCTTGGACAAAGAGATCTTCATTGAATCAGCGCCCAATGAGATGGTCATTTCCTTGAAGGATACCGTGCCGTTCGATTCGGGAAAGGCGGACTTGCGACAGTAAGCCGTTCCAGTTCTCGAAAAAGTCGTGGCCACGGTTTTAGTCGCCCTGGGCTATCGGTTGGAAGTCAGCGGTCATACCGATAGCGTTCCGATCTCGACGTCGAGGTTCCCTTCAAACTATCGCAGCGTCGATCAAAACCCAATCTCGACGAGTCCGGAGAATCTTTCAGTTTTCGTTTTCCGGCATAGCCTCAATTGACAGCCAAAGCTCATATCGGATAGTCTCGGGCCGCCTATGAGCAGAGTTGCACATAGTTCACCTATCCAAGCATGCGACCAACCTACCGTTAATTTCGGTCCGCCGGATGCCGCAACTGATGCCTAGGCGCTTTCGAGCTTGGCTGTGGATTTGGGTATCGGTGAAGCGGTGGATGTGGTGAATCTAGGTCTGTGCAAAAATTCCTAAAACCATTTTTAGACGCAACCGCGGTTATTTGGTCCCCCCCGGGAATTAGACCGTCCAGCTTGAGATTTCTGCGAATTCGGGTAGAGGATAACTAGATTCGTTTTGTAAAAGGAGAGAAACGATAATGGAAATTGCGCCGCTTAACGAAAAAACCGGCTACGTGCGCTGGATGAAGAGCCAAGATCTACCTATTCATGTCGGTCATGGCATGGCGGATCTCCGCACGCTTGAGGTCGCGCCCTACAGCCGCATCGGTGGCAAAGCGGCCTTCATTCATCTCCACGGTATGCAGGGTATCACTGGCGGATACATCGGCGAGATCGCGCCGGGAGATGCGTTGAAGCCTGAGCGGCATTTGTATGAAGAGGTGATTTGCATCTTAAACGGTCAAGGGGCCACGGAGATATGGGATGATCACGGTAGCAAGAAGTTGTTCGAGTGGGGTAAGTGGAGTCTGTTTGCGCCGCCCATGAACACATCGCACAGGCTGGTGAACGGCTCCCGGGAGCCGGTGAAGTTTCTGGCCGTTACCAACGCGCCACTGGCCTTCGACATCTATCGGGACGAAAACTTCGTCTTCAATTGTCCCTACAGCTTCGCCGATCGGTTTCATGGAGAAGAGGACTATTTTAATGTCGGGAAGAAACGCTACGTGAGCGGTTTGATCAATATCTGGGAAACCAACTTTATCCCGGATATCTCTAACGCGCCTTTGGAAAACCTCGAAGTCAAAGGGGCGGGTTTGCGTCTGAGCCAGTTTGAAATGTCCGGGAATGCGCTTGTCGGCCATCTCGGCGAGTGGCCAGTGGGCAAGTATCACAAGGCGCATTACCATGGTCCAGGAGCGATTATCGTCGGACTGCAATCCGTCGGCTATGTGCTGCTCTGGCACAAGCAATGGGGCCTGCATCCGTACACGGAAGGTTATGAGGACAAAGTCATCGAAATCAAATGGGGCGAGGGCAGCATCTATTGCCCGCCAGGCGATTGGTTTCACCAGCACTTCAACGCCGGCAAAGAACCGGCGCGACATTTGGCGATCCGCTATGGCAGCCGTCTTTTCCCGCTCGGATTCAAAGTCTCGCATCAGAAAACCGATGACGACGTGTTCAGGGGAGTCAAACAGGGCGGATGGATGATTCCATACGAAGACGAAGATCCCGAGATTCGCCGCCGCTACCAGGCGGCTCTGAAAGCGAACGAGGTTGCTGCTTAGTATCAGCAACTTCCCCGCTCTGAATGCGCCGGTAGAAATCTGTTATCCCGACAAAACGGCTCCGGATCACAGCTTCGCGCCTCGTTAGCCGTGGATCGCGTCATTGACTCCTTAACCGCTTTCTATTCTCTCATTCTTGAATAAGCGATCTCCCGGCTCGTGATGAATTCGAGCAGAGCGGCCTTTCCTTCTTCAGTCACTCGCCGTGCGCGCTGAAGGGCCGGCAAGATCTGACTCGGATCGTCGACTCTTTCCGACCAGCCGCCGAGGGAGCGGGCGAGATCGGCGTAATTTCCGAGTATGTTCATGGTGCCGTAACGCTCGTGGGAAGTTTCCATGGTGTGGGTCTCGGCGGCCATAAAGTTGTTGTTAAGGACGATGGTGAGAGTCGGGATGTTGCAGCGAACGGCGGTTTCGAAATCGAGGCCGGTCATCCCGAAGGCGGCATCGCCCATGAAGTTGACGCAGAATTTTTGCGGCGCGGCGAGCTTGGCGCCCATAATCAAGCCCAAACCGGTTCCCAAAGCATGGGATTTTCCCCAGCCGATGTAGCTGCGTGGTGTCGGAGCTTGATAGAAGGGAACGAGCTGGTTGCGCGGGCTGCCGGCGTCGTGGGTGACAATCACCTCCTTGCGATCGAACCCATTCATGAATTCCCACATGACCCGATAGGGATTGATCGGTTTTTCATTGGACGTTAGCTTTGGCATCCACTCCGTCACCCATTCGTCTTTGCCCTTCTTGATCTCAGCGGAGACCGAACCGTTTTCACTACGGTTTTTGTTACCTAACAAGTCTTTCACAGCTTCGATGAACTGCCGTAGTACCGGTTTGGCGTCGCCGAGAATCGGATAATCTGCCGGATAGTGCTTGTTGATGTCTCGTTCGTCATTGGTCGCGTGAATGATGATCTTCCCTGCGGGGATCGGCGCAGCGACGATGTTGTGGCGCGTCAGACTGGCGCCGACGGCAAGTACTACGTCGGCCTTTTGCAAAAATGTATGAACCGGTCTCGGCATTACGCCGGCGCCGGTGCCAAGAGACAGGGGATGATGTTCGGGAAAGGCGCTCTTACCCTCTAGAGGTGTTGTCACAGGCGCCTGGAGGAGCTCGGCGAGTTCGACCAGCTCTTCCGACGCCTCCGCGTAGAGTACTCCCTGGCCGGCGACAATCACCGGCCACTTTGCCTGCACGAGAACTTTGGCGGCTTCAGCTACGTCTTTGGCATTGGCGCCGCTTACCGTTCGTTTCACCGGTGCATAATTCAACGCTCCCTGAAACTCTTCGATGGCGGCATCATTGGGGATCTCGATTAACACAGGTCCCAGGCGTCCCATTTTTAAGTAGCTAAACGCGCGGCGCATGATTTCCGGAACTTGATTCGCTAGAGTGATCTCTTCAGTCCATTTCGTGACCGGCGCGTAGGCTTGCACGGACCGAAAAAAATGAAATACCTGCGACGTGTTGCGCGCGTGGCCAACGGGAAGCAAGAGAATCGGAACGGAGTCCGAGTAGGCCGTGGTGATACCGGAGAAGGCGTTTTCGGCGCCGGGGCCGGCCTGCATGGTAAAGACGCCGATTCGCTTGCCGTTAGTTATCCGGGTGAAGCCATCGGCGATGCCGACCCCCACTCTTTCTTGTCGGCAAACGATGGGCTTGATGCCCGCCGAAGCAGCGGCTTCAATCAATGTGTTGGTCGGATAGCAGCTTAGGAATTCGACTCCCTCGCGCTTGAGTATTTCGCAAATAGCATCCACGACTTTCATTTGAACACCTCCAAGTTAAAGCTCGAATTGAATCAAGCCTGAATTGTTTTCTGTTTCGTCTCGGCTATCACCTCTTGAATGTATGTCTTGGGATCTAGGGATGCATCGATGTTCGCAACGATGCAGGCAACGTGGCGAAGATCGTTTTGTTGAGGTGTCCGCATAATGTGCGGCGGTTCTTTGCCCATGTCCAGTGTTCTGACGGACTTGAGCAAAAACTTTCTCACGGCGATCGCCGTAATGTCACCCGCGCCCAAGTGCTCTTTGGAACGGTCGTAAATTGGTCCCATGCTTTCGGTGGCACAGGAGTCGTGGATCAAAAACTGTTTTCCCATTCCCGTAAAGGTCTCGTGCTTTTGTTCCTCGCGGTCCTGCAAGTAGTCGTTGTGGATATTGCGAACTTTGATGTGGCCGGGACCGATGCCGCCTTCGAGTTGCTTTTCTTCCTCGCTTACCGGCCGGTTGCGGCGAAAAAAGATATTGAACCTCAGGGCGTGCTCGTCATCCACCGGAACATGAGAGTGGATCGTGTAGCCTTCAGGATTCCCCTTCAATCCTCCTGTCGGCACAAATCCATGGCAGGGCATAACAAAGTTAGACACGCGCAGGTAGGTGACTCCGTCGCCGGCATTTCTGCAAGAGATCATCCTGACACCAAAATCGGTTTCTACGCCTTCTAGTTTGGGTGCACCGTCCTTGCCGTACATATCCGGGTCGCCCCCGCCTCTCTTCGTTTCCGTGAACGCGCGATGGAGAAAAGAGAGGTGCGAGGAGTCGGATTCGCCTTCAAGCCCTTGCAGGTAGTTGCAGTCTTGGATGGATTTCGTGACGTAGAGATGCGCTTGCGGTAGCGTCATCCATTCGTAATTTGGCAAAAGCGGGAGGCGTTCTTGGGGGCCCATGTAGGCGAAGACGACGCCCGCGGCTTCTCTGCACGGATAGGCCGTATGGCGAACCTTGTCCTTGAGCGTGCTGCCGGCAGGCTCCGCAGGAGTTTCTAGAACTCTGCCCTCGATGTCGTACTTCCAGCCGTGGTAGATGCAACGCAGGCCGCACTCTTCGTTGCGGCCATAAAACAGGGAAGTGCCTCGGTGCGAGCAATGCTCGGCCAAAAGCCCTACTCGGCCCATGCTATCTCGAAACGCCACGAGATCTTCTCCGAGTAACCGCACCCGCACCGGAGGGCAATCGGGCTCGGGGATTTCTTGCGATAACAGCGCCGGAATCCAGTAACGCCGCATAAGCGCTCCCATCGGCGATCCTGGACCTACTCTGGTGATGAGATCGTTTTCCTCGCGAGAAAGCATGGTTTCTCCTATAGACGGCACCAAGCGAGATAGCCGAACAATCGTGACACAAGTTGCCTTGGCCCAAGGGACAAGTGATCAAACGGCTTCAGTGCAAGGCATTTCTGTAAGCAAGCGCCGCTATTAGGTAGGTTGTTTATCACTGTTGGGGGCATTTTCAAATGTCATGATGTCGGGTTCCACGACCAGCCTTTCGGATGGGAACTCAGGGGGCATTAGAAAAATGCGCGCGCCAGTAATAATTGACCAGTCCAACATACTCGTGCAGGGACATAAGGATTTCCCTCGCGGCGCTTTCACTCGGAAAGAACTGGAAAGGTTCAAGTTCGAATGCGCCGAGCGAGAAATCCCCGGGCGCCGGGATGGGATCCGGCGCTTTGGCTTTGAAGGCGAGCATGCTTCGCGGCATGTGAGCGGCCGACGTGACTAATAAATAACGTTTCCAGCCTTTCTGCAGGAGGAGTTTTTCCACTTCGACGGCGCTCTCGAAGGTGTCGCGCGAGCGACCCTCGCCGAGCACGTCGCTCTTCGGCACACCCCAGCGGATCAGGTAGTCGCGGGCGATCCGGTTCTCGTCCTTGGCGGGCGTGAATGGGTTGACATGACCGCCGGATACAACGATCGGCTTGGGTCGAATATGATAGAGCCGCCACGCCTCCTCAAGACGGCGAAACATGGATCTGTCAATGCTTGGAAAGGGGATAAGTCCCCCAGCAGGGATCATGCCGCCCGTTAGGACAACGATGGCATCATAGGGCTCAACCTTAGTGGGGTCGATCAGCGGTGGATAGCGCGATTCGAGCGGATGGTTAAGCAGGTAGCCAAAGACCCCGCTGTGGAACACGACGATTAAACAGAAAGTCACGAAGAGCAGTTTTCTCGCCCAGCGCCGGCGCCAAAAGATCAACACGGCCAGAAGCATGAGCATCCACGGCAGCGGCGGCAGGATCAGTACTTTGAGGAACTGCTTAAGAACAAACATCTGCGGTTAATTGCCCAAGGTCTTTGTCCGGAGCTTGGCAAAGGGGCTCAAGATGAGAAACAAGAAGGATACCTGTGTTGGTTATTCCGCGTCGGGTTGGTTTTCTGGTACCGCATCGGCGAAAGCCGGCAGCGCGTTGCAGGCAGTTTCGATCCGGAGCAGCGTGGGATACACGGAAAGATCGCAGCCGAAACGGCGCGCGTTGGCCAGCTGAGGCACAAGGCAAATATCCGCAAAGGTTGGTGTGTCACCAAAGCAAAACGTTCCACGTTTGCGGCCGGAGACCACGCTCTGTTCGAGGGCGGATAAGCCGAGATCAATCCAATGCCGCGCCCAGAGGTTCAGTTCGTCGTCTGAATGCTTCAAATTGTTCTTGAGATGGACGAGTACCCTGAGGTTCTGAATCGGATGGATTTCGCATGCGATGATGAGCGCCATGCTTCGCACCAGCGCGCGGTCTGCCGGATCGGCCGGGAGTAACGGTGGCTTTGGATAGCGTTCCTCCAGGTACTCCAAGATAGCCAACGACTGAGTGAGGATCCGCCCGCCCTCTTCAAGCGCCGGGACCAACGACTGTGGATTGATGGCTTTGTAAGTTGCGCTGAACTGCTCACCGCCGCCGCGCCGCAAATGGATCGGCACCTGCTCATAGCTCAACCCCTTTAAATTGAGCGCGATGCGCACGCGATAGGATGCCGAGCTGCGAAAGAAAGTGTATAGTTTCATCTTTGAGAACCTCTTGAAAGTTGGGTTTAATCTCTTTAGGTCAATTCCTCGCAGCTTGCTGCGTAAAAGCTATTGCCAGACCTCTAAAAGTCCGTCATTCCCGAATGCTTCTATCGGGAATCCAGCCCAAACTATGACTGGACCCCCGATAAAATACGTTCGGGGGTGACAACTTTGAGACTCGAAACGCGCTCTTACGCTCCCGGTTTCACTGCCAGTATTCCTGGCATTCCGCTGGCAACCACCCGTGCTCCCGATTCGTCAATCGCGTAAAGAGTTCCGTCCGATAGTCCGGCGACGATACCGTTTCCGTCGGGGCTCGGACACATGCTCATGACTCCGCCGTACAAACCTTGGATAACGGTTTCCCACCGGGATCCGGCGTCGTGGGTGCGGAAAATCGCGGCCTTCGCCCCTTCCTCCCTGATCCAGGTGTTGGGTCGTCCCTTGGCGCTGCCCAAGTAGACGACACCTTCAGCGTCTTCGATGACGGACATGCCGTAGTCGTGGCTCTTGGGCGTGATTTCTTCCCAGTGCGCGGCGCGGTCGAAGCTCCGAAACGACTTGTCGCCACAAGCCGCATACACCACTCCGGGCGATTTCTCGCAGGCGTGAACTTCGTGCACGTCCATGTCCGTGAGGCCGTTATTGGCCGGCTGCCAATTGTGCCCGCCATCGTCGCTGAGCAGCATACCGCCGACTTCGATGCCGGCGTAGAGCCGCGTCGGCATCAACGGGTCGGAGGCCAAATAGCGGGCGCGCGATTGCAACTCGGGGCTTGGCGGGAAGTTCGCGTTAGCGCTGTTCATGCGCACGCCCTCCAACTCTTCCCACCCGCCGCCGACTTTGCTGCGAAAAACCGCTGACGGCACCGTGCCGACCATGACTCCACCGTTCAGTGCCAGCGCCGAAAACAACATCATCCTCGGAACATTGGGATCGGCTCTTAGCCAGTGCGAGCCCGCGTCTTTGCTGTAAAAGAGGCCCGAGTGTTCGGTTCCTGCGTAAATCAACTCTGGATTCTCCGGATCTACGGCCAAGCAGGTGAGCGTCCAGTAGCTCAAGTCGCGCTTCACTTGCTTCCATTCTCGCCCGTCCTTTTCAAAACGGTACCAACCTGACATCGTGGCTACATGCAAGCCCTTAGTTTTGGTGTTCGCACCGCTCATGTTTTGCTCCTCTCGTGTTTATAGATGTTTTAATACGACGAACTCGCTCCCGGTATAAATCGCAAATGTTTGCACTCTGTCAACGTCGCCAAATGTGAATCAGGTCTTGAGAGTTGACAACATCCGCGAACCGCTCCATGCGCTTCAGCGCGGCGTTGTGGCCTTCTTCGGTGTAAGTGCCGACGCAATCGCGCGCAACGACCATAAAGTAACCGCGATGGTAGCCGTCCCGCACCGTGGCCTCAACACCGCCGTCGGTGGTGCAGCCGATCATCACGATCGTATACGCTCTCCGATTCGAGAACACGGTTTCAAACTCGTTGCCGATGAACATCGTCGGGCGCCGCTTGTCGATGACGATGTCGTTTTCACCGGGCTTAAATGGCTCCATGATCTGCCAGCCTAAGCTGCCGTGAAGGCGGCGTGGCGTGAGCTTGCTGGGGTGATCGACTTTTTGTGTCTGCATGAAGCGATGAATCCAGGCCGGTGACTCTTCTTTCCACAAGTAGGGAGTCTGGCGGGTATAGACAGTTTTGATCCCAGCGCCTGCCCCCGCCGCAATGAGCGGCGGCGCATTTCGTATCAGCGCGTCCTTATTAAACGCGCCGCCTGCCTGATCGTTCTGCATGTCCCAGACCAGAAGAACCGTACGGCTCGGCTCGACGATCTCACTCAACTCGTTAGGTATCTTTCTTCCTTCGAAATCAATCATATTCGCCTCCACTTAAGAATCTCAAACAGCATGTTTCAAATCGAAATCTGAGATTTGCCATTTGCGATTTGAGATTCCTGGCTCAGCCAGGACTTGTCATCTGGTCAATCCCAAATCTCTGCGCGCTTTCTCGAGAAAACTAAAATCAACGACCTGCTCCACCGTAACCGGTCGGGAAACTTTGGCATTGGTGCGCATCAGGTCGATCAAAAACTGGACCTCCTCGGGTGTTACCTGGGCCTCCTTAGTGACGACCCGCTGCGAATAGCCGAGCATTTGCTCCGCTAGCTTGCGGTCGCTCATCAGAATGACATACGTGGCGTTTTCATCATTGTGACACAGTCTCTGATGGGGAAGGTTGGGATAGGGGTGAGACGCGACGAACCTCAGCCGTTAAACTTGACACCCCTCTTCAATTCTCCCCCGTCAAGAGACCGTGTCGCAATGTCGCGACTATCCGGTTGTCATCCCGAGCGAACGCGAGGGATCTAAGATTTCTCGCTGCTCTCGAAATGACACGAGAGGTCAAGAGACACCGCATTCCGCCAATACGACACAGTCTCCAAAGGGGGAGAAAGTATGATTGAATCGGTGTCGTGCAGACATCGATTTGTTCGCCTAGGTCTTCAGCTCGCCGCCAGTAGCCGTTCGTGACCCTTCTTCGAAATCGGCGCCAGGTCGGACGCGATCAGCGTCCAGCGTTCGCCGTTGGCGTCACCGCAATAGACCTCGCCGCCAGTGGTAGCGCCGAAGACCGAATAGCTGTCGCCCCAGTCTTCCAGGCACAAGGCGCCGAACTCATGCTTCAAACTTTCCGGGAGCCCTCCACCCAGCCGTTGCCAGTTCTTGCCGCCGTTGTTGCTGCGGTAAATCCGGCCTCCGGCGTAGGCACTTTTGCGCCAGGTCGTGGGGTTGTGCTCGGCGGCTGCGACGAACATGACATCCGGGTTGCGTGGGTTCAAAACGAAACCGTCCGGATAGACGTCCTCAGCCCAATCAGGGCTGGTCCAGCGCTCCCAGCGACTGCCACCATCCGAGCTGACATAAAACCCGGCGCCACCCGTGACAAAGATTTTCTTGGGATCGCGGGGGTCGATGAGCGCTTTGTGAACGTCATAAAAATGCTCCGCGGGGCGGTCTTTGTCGCGGAAAAATCCGACGGTATTTAGCTCCGCCCAACTTTTTCCCGAGTCGGTGCTTTTCAACAATGCTCCTTGTTCGATGCAGGCGTAAATGGTGCTGGAATCGCGGGGATCAAAGGTGATGAACTTGGTGTGCGCGATGTGCGGGGGAGCTGGAAACGACCAGTTTGGAGTGCTTGGTACCGAGCGTAGCGCCGGCAGCTCAGTCCAGTGTTGCCCTAAGTCTTCGCTGCAGAACAGGTGCGCCGGTTGCGTGCCGGCATAAACACGAACTTTGCCGCCCACGACGTTTGAAGCCATGCTGTAAACGTCATGAATCGGGATACCATTGTCACGCCGCTCCCAGGTTTTGCCGCCGTCGGCGCTGGCATGAACTGAACCGAAGAACGCGCCGGCAAACATCAGGCCGCTGGTCCGCTCAAAAATAATGGAACTGATATGCTCGCTGCGCAACGCGCGATGGGCTTCGCGCCATCTGCCATCGTCTGCGCGCTCGAACAGGACCAAGCCATCCTTGGTTCCGACCCAGAGTTGTCTCGACGGCTCGTTGGATGAATAGACGTTATTGCCACCATGAGAAAGTCCGATAGCCATAGCTTTCCTCCTTAGGGTTGAGATAGTTATTGCTCAATAAGCCCTAGATATCACACGTGGCACACTCTACCAACCCACGTTCTTGCCCGTCAACATGGTTGGCCAAGTCCCACTATTGCACGCACTTCCGAATGGATAATTCGGGACGATCTATTTGGGTATCATTCTTGGTCGATAGAGGACCGGTCTGATGGTGACGCCAAGGCTGCGGATTGATCTGTTAGACAACTTAGGCAGCCAGGCACCAAGCCTCGGGCACCAAGGCTCTTTTTTACTTCCGTTGTCTGTAGGCGCTCCGTCGTGCGAGGTAAAAAATAAGAGCCACGATGAGAATGATTGCCAGAGGTGGAGCAATGGCCGCCATGGGATACCTCCCTGTTGAGCCTGCCGCCGAAGATAAGACCGGTGATGCAGAGATTCTCGCACCGGCCAATCACGATTGTCAACCTATAGATTCCCCGCATATGTAATTCCCGTTTGCCCTGAGTTAGTCGGAGGGCAGACTAAGGTTTTTCAGCGGAATCCAAAGTGTCCCCTGCAATACCGAGTTGGCCCTCCTGAAACTAGAACACTGCTCACTGGTCATCTGCTCGCATCTCTCGCCCCCTCGCTCCGCCGACCCTGGGTCCCGGGCTCGGCCGCCGCCACTAAGCTATCTGCCAGCAGACGGGCGATGCAGCTATAGCTCACGTCGTTCATGTGCAGGCCGTCGCTCGAGATGATGTCCTCTATTTTGTACTGGCCGCTCGATATCCAGTGCCGCATCACCGCGAACCGCCGGAACACGGCCACCTTCATGTCGTTGGCCACCGCACTGATCGAATCCACGATGAGCAGGTGCACGGGCCGCGCGAGCAGGCGCGGGGCGAACTGCGGATCCATCAACACGACGTCGACCCGCGCCGCCTTGAGACGGCTGATCCCCTCGCGGATCGTGTCGGCATATCCCTCGATGCCCCCGCTCCTCAGCACCTGGTTGCTGCCCGTCTGCCAGATGACGAGCTGCGGGCGGTAAAGCAGCACGTCGCGCTCGAAGCGCGCCAGCATCTGGGAGGCGATCTCGCCGCTGATGCCCTTGTTGATCACCGTCACCTCGAGCTGCGGCCATCGGCGGCCCAGCTCTTCGGCGAGCAGGGCGGGATAGGTGTGCGCCGGATCGGAGGCGCCGACTCCCTTCGTCGAGGAAGAACCGATGGCGACTATGACCATCGCCTTGCCCGAGCGGATCGCGCGGGCGGTGTTGGGCAGCCCCACCGTGAAACGCGTCATCTCTTGAGGCGCGGTGCAGTCGAGAGCCGTGTGCGAAACCTCGGCGGACGCTGCCGCGAGCAGCAAAAACGTCGCAGCGGAGGACACCGCCCATCGAAGCGCGCTCATCGGTCGCTGCCGGGGCTGGCCGCGGCCTTCGCAGCGGGGACGCTGCGCGTCACGAAGTCGGCCATCGCGCGGCCGATGCAGTCATAAAGCTTCGCGGCAAGCTGGCGGCGCTTCTCAGCATCTCTCGCCCTCAGATCCAGCAAGTCACTCTCGGCCCAATAGCGCATGATGCCACGGCGGCGAAACAGCGGCACGTCGTTGGCGTTCGCCAGCTCGCGCATCGCGATCAGATAGGGTCCGAAGTGGATCATCGCGTCGGTCTCGCGCGAGAACTGCATGTTCATCAACACCACCTCGGCCTTCGCGGCGCGCAGTTCGTCCACCCCGGCCTGCAGCGTCTCCCGGAAGTCGTCGACGTCGGTCCCACGAACCGCCTCCATCGTGCCGGTCTCCCAGATCACAAGCGTTGGCTTCAGGGGGAGGACGTCGCGATCCAGGCGCTCGGCCGCCGCCTTGGCCGTCTGGCGTGCCACGGCGAGGTTGACCACCTTGGTGGGGGTTGACGGGAACCTCCCGGCGAGCGCCAAGGCTAGACGCGCGGGCCAGGCGAGGCCGGGCCCGCCCGCCGCGAGCCCCACGGTGGAGGCTCCGCCGAGCGCGGCGATGACAACCTCCCGGCCGCTGGCGAGCGCCTTGGCCGTCTTCGTCAGCGGCGGCTCGAACGTG
>JAHKKJ010000083.1 GCA_020027655.1 Deltaproteobacteria bacterium
CCTGTACCTACTGCATCATTCCCACCGCCCGTGGCTTGAGCCGTAGTGTTTCGCCTCGCGAAGTCCTGCAGCAGGTCCGCATGCTTGCCGATGCCGGCTACAGGGAAATTGTTCTGACGGGAATCCATCTCGGCGGTTACGGGCAGGATCTCAAACCCAAAGTCGACCTCACCGCCCTATTGGAAATGATCGCCCAGAGCCGATTGATCCAGCGTATCCGCCTGAGCTCTTTGGATCCCCGGGAAGTACCGGATCGTTTGCTGGAACTCATGGCAAGTTCCGACGTCATCTGCCCGCACCTGCATATCTGCGCGCAAGCCGGTGATGACGAAATCTTGAAATGGATGCGGCGAAACTATGACCGAGCCTATTACCGCGAGCTTCTGATGAAAATTCGTGAGCGCTTGCCGGACGCTGCTTTGGGCAGTGATATTATTGTCGGCTTCCCAGGCGAGACGGACGGAGCATTCGACCACTCGCTGGAGTTCTTTGCTGCTTTACCGCTGACTTATTTTCACGTTTTTCCGTATTCTTCTCGGCGTGGGATGGTTGCGGCTTCATTACCCGATCACGTGGGTGGCGAACTTAAGAAGACACGTGCCCGTAGAATGCGCGAACTGGGCGCGATGAAGAAGAGAGACTTTTGTCTTCGCTTTCGGGGTCGGAGGGCGTTGGTGTTAGTGGAAGAGAAAATCGATCGGGCCACTGGCTTGCGTCGGGGATTCAGCCGAAACTATCTGCCGGTCGTGGTATCCGGCTGCGGCAACCTTGTTAACTATGAAATCGAGGTCGAAGTCGAGGGGTTTGAAGGGGGATGGCTCCGGGGAGCTCCATTGGAGATTGCTCCGGCCCGTGTTCAGTGCCATGACGCGTTTGTATCTGACGCAGGCTAGCTTGAAGAAAGAATCACAGCTAGCGCAACTGGAGAAGGAGTTGGGATACTCCTTCTCGGATGCTTCTTTGCTTGTTCGTGCTTTGACCCATGTTTCTTACGACCGTGAAAAAAGCTCAGGGCACAACGAAGTGCTGGAGTTTCTCGGCGACGCGGTCTTGGATCTTGCCATCAGCGATCTCTTGATCCGCAGTTTTCCAGAGAAGAGCGAAGGAGACCTGTCCAGAATGCGCGCGGCACTGGTGAATTCCACGGTACTTCCTGAAAAGGCCGCCCTGCTCAACATTGGTCCATTGCTTCGCCTGGGCAAAGGTGAAGAGCGCAGCGGCGGCAGAGACAAACCCTCCATCTTGGCGGGTGCCTTCGAAGCGCTCCTCGGCGCAGTTTACCGGGACGGCGGCTACGAAGCCGCCCGCCGTCTCGTCGAGCGGTACTTTACTGCCGATGTCAATGAGAAAAGCCTTGGCCAGCAAGATTACAAAACCCGGTTGCAGGAGATCAGCCAGATGCTGTTTCACGCCCCGCCCAGCTATGGTCTGGTTTCCGAGAGCGGTCCCGACCATGACAAGTGCTTTGTTACAGAAATAGCCGTAGGCGGCAAAATGCTCGGCAAGGGAGAAGGGAAAACCAAAAAACAGTCAGAGCAGGAAGCCGCGAAGCAGGCGCTACACGAACTACAAAAGACCGGCTTACCGGACACCAAAAGCTAATCCGGATTTTTTTCAATCTGCAATTTTCGAGTGCCGGCGAGGACTGATGCCCAACCTCACCACTGACGTGCTAATCGTAGGCGCCGGAGGCGCCGGGATGTACGCCGCCATCGCGGCGGCCCGAAAAGGCGCGTCTGTCCTTCTTCTCGACAAGAGTCTCGTGGGTCGCGGCGGCGCCACGGTCATGGCTCAAATGACCGTGGCCGCAGCCATCGGTCAGCAAGAGCCGGACGACTGGACGATTCATTTTGAAGACACTCTAAAAGCCGGTCGAGGTCTTTGCAACGAAGAGTTGTCCGCGCTTCTCTGCGAGGAAGGTCCCAAGCGCATTCTCGAAATGGAGCAATGGGGCACGCGCTGGGCGCGGGAGAACGGCCACATCAAACAAGAAATGGCGCCAGGCCACAGCCGTCGTCGCTGCTGCTACGTCGATTTTCTCAACACCGGTCCGGCCGTGGCGGCCACGTTGCGACGCAAGGTCGGCGAGATCAGTGAAATTCGTCGTATCAGTAATGTGACCATCATCGAGATTGTCACCAAAGACGGCCGCGCCCTGGGGGCCGTGGGTCTCAACGTGCTCGACGGCGAAGTCGTTACGTTTCAAGCCAAGGCGGTCATACTGGCCGCCGGCGGTTTAACCAAGCTCTACGCGCGAAACAGCGCATCGGCGAATATGGGCGGCGAGGCCTACGCCTTGGCGTTGTGGGCCGGCGCTGAGCTGGTGGATATGGAGTTCGTGCAATTTTTTCCCATCGGCCATCTGGCGCCCCGTTTGGTGGGCATGGATCCGATCATGTGGGACCCGTTCCGCTACAAGCTCGGCGGAAAACTGCTGAACGGCCAATTCGAAGAATTCGTCGATCGCTATGGGGGCACGGACTTCGGTCAGTACACCGCTACGCGGGATTTGGCATCGTATGCGATTCTAAAAGAAGCCGAAGCAGGCCGGGGATCACCGCATGGCGGCGCTTACCTCGACTTTCGCCATATCCCTGAGAACCAACTTCGGGCGGCATTCGGGCCGGTGATTGATCGCTTGCTCCTGAACGGCATTGATCTTACGAAAACGCCGGTGGAGGTGGGACCCATGGCCCACTATCATATGGGCGGGGTGCGAGTGAACAACCACATGGAGACGCGCATCAATGGGCTCTACGCTGCCGGGGAGGCGGTGGGCGGCGCCAACGGCGCGAACCGACTGTCAGGTAATGCGATCACGGAAGCGTTTGTATTCGGCGAGCGCGCTGGCTCATCCGCAGCCGAAGCGGCGCAACATCTACACGTGGATTGGGAACCTAAGTTAGCTGCGGCGGCGTTCGAGCGCCTGAACGCATTGAGGAGTAGGCAATCGAGCGATGGCGTCAGGCCAGTCGCACTTCAAGCGGAGCTGCAGAATCTCATGTGGGAAAACGCCGGGCCGTTTCGCACCGGTGCAAAGCTCGCTGCCGCGCTGGCGCGCATCCAGCAGATGCAAAGGGATGACCTGCCGAATGTCACAGTGACGGATGAAACTGTGTACAACCTAGACTTACTGGACTGGTGCGAGTTGCGCGCGATGTTGACGACAGCAGAAACGGTCGTGAGATCGGCCTTGGCGCGTAACGAAAGCCGCGGCGCGCACCAGCGGGAAGACTTTCCAGATTCCAACGAGTCGATGCTCAAGAACCAAGTAGTGGAGTTGAGGAAGGGCGAGATCGTGTCTCACTGGACCGCTCCGGTTCAATTGCATCCAGGCGGTAAAAGCCATGGTTGACCGATCGATTAAAAAGGCGGTTCTCCGCGTACGGCGTGGTACTGCAAACGACGAGGGCCGTTATAACGACTTTGAGGTTCCCTTTGAAGAAGGCATGTCGGTTCTCGATGCGCTCCGCTGGATCCGCGTAAATCTCGATAGCTCGCTGGCGATCCGTTACAGTTGCATCAATGCCAACGCATGCAAAACCTGTATGGCCCTAGTTAACGGCGAGGTGGAATACACCTGCATTGCGAAACTGACCCCAGGAATTATCACTGTCGAACCGCTTCCCAAGCGGCCGCTGATTCGTGATTTGGTGACGGATACGGTACCGGAAGAGGAGAAACTCTAGACAAGTTCATCGGGTTCCGATCGTTCTCGCAAGAACTAACAGCTCTTAGTCATTCCAGACCCATGAGTTTGGCGGGATTAGAGCAAGCGACTTGTTTCACCTCTTCTTTGCTCAAGCCCCCTTCGTGCAGCATTCCTAAAAACATGCGAAAGAGTTCCGCTGGGTTCGGGCTGTAGGGACGGAAGTAGTCCGTGCTCGCCACGACTTGCTGCAATCCAATTTGGCGAAATTGTTGGACGAGTTCAGGGGAGTCCATCCGCCCAGGAGCCAGTGCATTCCAGCAAGCTTCGAGAAAAGCTCCCATTTCCGCAGCGCGTTTCATCGCGTCCACGGGCATGTTGATGATGTGACTCTGGACGTGGTTGACAACGATCCTGTGACTAAATCCCATGTCCCGTGCAGCTTCGATAAAGGCCAGGGATTCTTGCCAAGAGACATGGCCCATGCCGAGAGTCAGATCGTGGGCTTTGCAACATTCGATGATTTCACGGCCGCGGGGAATCAGCTTTCCCTTATCGTCAAGAAAATAGTAATTCGGGTTCTCTAATTGGGTGTGGTTCTTGTAGTACGATTTGATCCGATTGCTGAAGCCCTTGCGTTCGACGTCGTTGCGCGCGCTCCAAGTCGGGAGAAAGGCCATCTTGCCGCCAAGCTCGGCGCAGGCTTCGATCACACAGGGGTTGGGTCCGCCGGCGGTGATGTTGAGGGCGACGCTGGACCAGAGCGCGACCTTGGTTTGCGCCGGCGCCAGAATGTAAGGGACAACGTTGACCGTGGGCCACCAATGGGACTTCAAAACCACGCCGCGCATGCCCATAGCCTCAGCCTTCGGCAGCCACTGAAACTCAGGCTCCCGTTTTCGTTCTTTGGCGGAGAATTCGAAGTCGATGTGACAATGGACGTCAATGGCGCCTTCCATCATCTCGTCATAGATCGTCATGGAGGCTCTATCTGGCGTAGATTTGCTTTCCCAAGCAGCATCTCTTGTATTTCTTACCGCTGCCGCAGGGGCAGGGATCGTTGCGACCGGCTTGACGGACGGACGTTTTAGCGTCTGCTGCGCGCACGATCTCCATGAGTTTTTCCGTCGGCTCCCCGGCGTCCGCCAACTCGGCGAACTTTCTAAAATAGGGTTTACTATGCGTGAAGAACTGTTTTAGACCTGCACACAGGTAATTCAGTCCTTCTTCACCGTCAGGTGTCTTGATGACGCGATCCTTGGGACAGCCGCCGTTGCACATGCTCAAGACTTCGCACTCGCGGCAGTAGCGCGGCAAACTCGTCCATTTTTTTTGTCCGAACTCCCTTTGCCTTGGGTCCTCAACCATTTCCGCAAGGGTTTGCTCGTAGATATTGCCGATCTTGTATTCTGGCAAAACGTAATGATCGCAGGAATAAAAATCCCCGTTGTGCTCGATGACCGGAACATCGCCGCAGGTCTCGCGGTAGATGCAAAGCGCGTGTTCCATTCCTAAGAACGGCCGCACGGACTCGTCGAAGAGCTGGATAAAAATCTTTCCCATGTCGTTTCGCACCCACTCATCGAAGATCGTGCAAAGAAACTCGCCGTAGGCCGCCGCGGGAACGGAGCGCGGATTTATCGACCTTGCGGCATCGTCGTTGATTTCGACGAGAGGGAGGAACTGCAAGTACTGCCCGCCGATCTCTTTGAAGTAGCGATACACTTGCGTCGGATGTCTGACGTTAACGTCGTGAACAACACAGAGGAGATCGACGTGCACCTTGGCCCGCCGGAGCATCTGGAAAGCCTGCACGACCTGCTTGTGAGTGGGCTTTTGCCCCTTGGTCACTCGGTAGTGATCGTGCAGCTCTTTTGGCCCATCTAGGCTGAGTCCGATGTAAAAGTTTTCCTTGGCGAGAAACTCGCACCACTCCTCATTGATCGTCGTACCATTGGTCTGAATACCGTTGATGATCTTTTTGCCCTCGGGTAGATGCTTCTTTTGCAGCTCGACAGCCTTACGGAAAAAGTCAACGCCGAGCAATGTCGGTTCGCCGCCGTGCCAGGAGAAGCTCACCATCTCCTTGGGGGTCGCCTGGATATGCTGGATGATATATCGCTCTAAAGTTTCGTCGTTTAGACGAAAATTGGATCCCTTGGGATAGAGGTCTTCCTTTTTGAGGTAATAGCAGTAGTGACAGTCGAGGTTACAGATCGCACCGACTGTCTTCACCATGATCTGAAATTCACGCGCCGCAGTTTCCAATGGGATTATCTCCGAGTTCAGGGCTTGAGGCACTCTACTCAAAAAAGCCGCCGATGTCATCACCTTTGGAGACCACTTTAGAATGCGGTTCAGTGGGGCCTTTTACGCTGCTTGACGTCTCACTCCCAGTGTATATCATATCTATATACAACCGAGTTACGGCTTTTAATGATTGATTTCGGCAAGATCACGGGGTTTGAGTGGGACGAAGGAAATCGGGACAAGAATTGGGACAATCACAAGGTCGCGTGGTGGGAGATTGAGGAGACATTCTTCCATCAGCCATTCGTCGTTGCACCCGACCCCTCTCATTCCGGCCAAGAAACTCGGTTTTATGCCCTTGGTCATACCAAGGGTGGCCGACTACTGCAGATTGTATTTACTATCCGGGACACAAAGATTCGGCCGATCTCTGCCCGGAATATGTCCAGAAAGGAGCGGAAGGTCTATGGCCAAGCAGCGAAAGAAGGTGCCGATCTTTAAATCCGAGGACGAAGAACGGGAGTTTTGGGCACGCCACGACTCCACCGACTATATCGACTATAAGAAGGCGAAACGTGTCCAGTTTCCGAATCTGAAGCCTTCGAGTCGGGCGATCTCCATCCGTTTACCGGAGTCCTTGATCGAGAACATCAAGGTCCTCGCAAACCGGGAAGACGTTCCCTATCAGTCGATGATGAAAGTTCTCTTGGCGGAAAAGGTGACTGAAGCACTTCGTTCCCCGAAGCGTAAAAAGACCGCGGCCTAATAAGGTGGTCAACCTAACGGTCAGTGATATCCGGAAGCGATTCTTCTGCCTGACAATGAGATGGAAAATTTGGTTCTAGCGAACCCAATCAGCTATGAAAATATTGAACTCCCTCGGCTCTTTGGCGTTCCCGGTAGAGGCAAAGACCAATTTTTTGCCGTCCCGTGAGAACATTGGGAAGCTGTCGAATCGGGCCCCGTGGGTAACCCGCTCCATACCCTTACCATCGACGTTAATAAGGTAAAGGGAAAAACTCCGCCTTTCAGGATCGTGCAGATTTGACGAAAAAATAATCTGCCGGTTGTTAGGGTGCAGGAATGGCGCCCAGTTTGCCCCGCCGTTATTGGTGATTTGCCGCTTGTTGGACCCATCGGCGGACATTATGAAGATCTCCGCTCTCGTCGGTTTGATCAGGTGCTGCTTGAGCAGGGAGTCGTACTCCTTCAGCTCTTCCTCGGCCTTTGGGTGATAGGCTCGATAGACAATGGTTTTGCCGTCCCACGAGAAAAACGGCCCGCCGTCGTATCCCTTCTGGAAGGTGAGCCGCTTAGTACCGGAGCCGTCGGCATTCATCGTGTAGATGTCGAGGTCTCCCGATCGCATGGATGTGAAAACGATCTTTTTACCGTCAGCTGATATGGTCCCCTCTGCATCATAACCTGGATTTTTGGTTAATGGCGTGAGTCCAGAACCATCGAGCCGGGCACTGAAGATTTCATACGCGGGATAAATGGGCCAGACATAGCCCTGGCTTCGGTCCGGCGCCGGTGGGCAAGCATCGCCCGCCAAATGGGTGGAGGCATAAATAAACCGCTTGGCATCAGGAAAGAAAAACCCGCAAGTCGTGCGACCTTTCCCATTGTTCAGAAGTTTCACATCGCTGCCATCGACGTTCATGCTGAAGATCTGATCGCACTCAAACGGAGGCCTGGTGGATTGGAAGATCAGTTTTGTGCCGTCAAAGGAAAAATACGCTTCAGCATTCTGCCCGCCAAACGTGAGCTGCTTCAAGTTTTCCAGGTGCATCTCCCGGGTTTCCTCTGGTCCTCGCATCGGCGGATCAACCGCTTTAACAATGATGTAACCGATCGCAAGCAATGATGTGGTAAAGAAAAGCCACAGGAATGAATTTTTCACAGCTGGATCAACACCCAAAGCCGCAGGCGATTTTCTTACTCGTTAGTTGGATTCCGAGATTTTCGGAGAACGCTACTCAAAAAATTTGCGGCTGTCATCACCCGCAATCGCAATTCGGACTTCCACAATGGGACAGCCATTTTCGAAATCATTTCAACTGGCGTATTCCTGGTTGAGAGAAGGCTAACAAGAGTTGACAGATAACCGCGACTAAAGAGAATTACTGGAATTTCTGATATAAGTAAGTTTGGTAGCGTTATGCTCGATAGTTCGGCGCCCTGACGAGATGAACAAGCCCGGCAAAATCATTCTGCGCGGTCCGTTCAAGGGGAAGCGGATCGAACTCGCTCCGACCGACGACCTGGAGATGTTTCGCAGTTTCGCGGACGAGTTCATGGAGGAGATCTTCAGCATGGAACCCGGGTCCTACCTCATCACCGACGAATCCAGCCTATGGGATTTCCAAGGGGTGGAGGATTTGGAGTTGCCCGACATCCACCGCAAGATCCGGGAAGTCTACAACGTCGATGTGTCAGACATCGTCTCAGGAAATCTGATCGAGGTATTCGCTCGAATTCACAGGCACACCTATAGCTAGCAGAGATAGGCAGTTGGGAATATCGAATCAAGCGGCTGCATCCGATCGTGTCAGTGGGTTCGCGGCGGGAGAGTGTTGAGCGATGACTGTAAGCGTATTTGTTTCGTATAGCCACGATGATGTAGCACTCGTCACGCCGATAGTGAAGCTCCTGCGCCTCAACAAGGCGCTGGTATTTCAAGACCTCGACAGTATCGAGCTGGGAAAGAGGTGGCGGGAACAGGCCGGCCGCGCCCTTGCGGACGCGCGTCTTGTCGTGCTGTTCTGGTGCGTACACTCGAGCCACTCCAACGAAGTGGAAAGTGAATATAAATCTGCTTTGAAAACAGGTAAGGACCTCTTACCGGTCCTTCTTGATGCGACGCCGTTACCGGCCGAGCTCAGCGAGTTTCAGTGGATCGACTTTCGAGGCACTGTCGGCGCCAATCATGGCTATGCTGGGATTCCGTCGGCTGCGCCAATGTCGACTCGCTCGGAACAGTCATCCCATCGGTCGCTCCGTTACTCGTTATTCGCGACAGTAGCCGTCGTTTTAATGATCGCTGGGCTGTCGTTCTGGTCGCTGCATAGCTTGAAGGATATGGCTCCACCGACGATCTCGGCTCCTGAAGGCTTACCGGTCCCGAAGCCTGCGCCGGATGTCGGGTTCCACAGTGAGATCTATCTATTCTTTGGCCTTCTCGTCGTGATCGCGATTGCGGTGGGCGTATTTCTTTGGCGTCGCAGGAGAGCCCGAGTAAGAGGCGAATACCCAAGAGCTATGACGGAGGCTTCCGACGAGTCCCAACGCCGGATGGCTGCCGACATCGAGGCCGAGATACTTCGACGCAGTGTCTCCGCCGGGGTGGGTGGGGAAGTATCGAGGGAGTAATCTGCTGAGCGGTATAATCAATTAGGCGAGCTGGATGCAACGCGTTTGATGACATGGATGCCTGCGGGTAGAGTCACCAAAATATTGCAGGAGCGGCAACAACAAAATGAAATTTTCAGTAGGCAATTCTATTCAGCGACTTGTTCTTCGCATCTCTATTGCGGTTTTCATGGTCCTGTTGTTTGCCCGTCCCGCCTACGGCGATTCGATTCCGAAGGTTGGCAAGCGAGCAACATAAAGGCGATCGGCTACAGCGGTTAATAGAGGAGGGCCGTTCCATGATCAACAGTACATACGATGAAGTTTATGGCCGATGGCGCGAGGCTCCGGAAAGTTTCTGGGCCGAAGTGGCCGAAGCAATTCACTGGTACAAAAAATGGGACAAGGTTCTCGATGCTTCGCGCCCGCCGTTCTACCGCTGGTTCACCGGAGGAATGGTGAACACGTGCTACAACGCCCTTGATCGGCACGTAGAACAAGGCCGGGGAGACCAGCCGGCGTTAATCTACGACAGCCCTGTCACCAGAACTGTCAAGATCTTCAGCTATCGTGAGCTGCTGGATGAGGTGGCGGGTTTTGCCGGAGTGCTGGTTCGCCAGGGACTTCAGAAAGGGGACCGGGTCATCATCTATATGCCGATGGTGCCGGAGGCGCTCATTGCCATGCTGGCCTGTGCGCGGGTCGGGGTGGTTCACTCGGTGGTCTTCGGGGGCTTTGCCGCCCATGAGCTGGCCAGCCGCATCAACGATGCCCAGCCTAAGCTGATTGTCTCGGCTT
>JAHKKJ010000501.1 GCA_020027655.1 Deltaproteobacteria bacterium
GATCATCGCTCTCATAGCGGCGCTGCTGTCACTGAGCCCGGTTTCGATATTTGCTCAAAGCCTGCCGCCGGCCAAGTTACAAAAGGTCACGGCTCTTTATGGCGCGCGCAGCGGAGCCTCTTGGCCGATGTGGATGGCTAAAGATGGCGGTTATTACCGTAAGCAAAGCCTCGATGTTGAGCTGGTGTTTGGCGTTCACCCAGCACCTATTGCGGCGGTCATCAGCGGGCAAGCGGTCATGACCCCGGCGGGCGCAGACCCTGCGCTGCTGTCGGTATCGAAAGATCCATCATTGGTGCTGTTGGGAAGCTATCTCAACAAGGGGAGCTTTGCCCTGGTGGCTGCCAAGAACATGAATCAGATAAGCCAGCTTGCCGGTAAGCGCATCGGTGTGGGTCGGGTAGGCGACCCGCCCTATCACTTCACGTTGAGCCTGCTACGAAAGCACGGCATCAATCCCAAGGATATTCAGTGGCTATCGGTCGGAGTGGATGCCGCTGCGCGGGCTGCGAGCCTTCATACGGGTCAGATTGACGCCACGCTGGTCACGGCGCCTTCGTATTTCAGGCTCGAGGCTGCTGGATTTCCGGTGCTCGCGGTGCTGTCCGATTACGATGATATTTACGTTTCTACCTATTACCTGTTTCGCCGGGATGCTGCGCTCACTCACCGGATAGTCGCCGAAGGTTTCATCAAGGCCCATGCCGAGGCGATCAAGCGTTTCTACGATGACAAGTCCTTCGCCATGCAGGTGATGATGAAATACGGCGGCGCCAAGGACATGGAAGATGCCGGTCGCGTCTATAACCTGTTTGCCAAGAGCCGGATGTTCGAGTCGATACCCTACGTTCTCAAGGGATCGGTAGAAGGTGTCATTGAGCGACAACGCCAGGAGCAGCCTTACTTGAAGGATTTCGATTTTAGCAAGTCCGTAGACAACAGCCTGGTTGACCAGCTGGTCAAGGAAGGTTTTTTCGAGCGGCTTTTCGGGCCGGCGATTAGAGAGGAACAGCAAAAGAAGCAGGCGCTCTCTTTTGGTCGGTAAGACGAATCCCGTGGGAGTGTCATTCTGAGCAAAAGCGAAGAATCTTTCTTTCTGCGATGGTTGAACGGGAAGTGGCTTACCAGAATGAGTCACTGCCGCTAGACCCAGCAGAGATGTTTGAACGACAGTTTTAAATGATTTTACGGAGGTGTTATGGCAGAAGAAACCCCAGAGCAGAAACTGGCTCGCCTCGAGACCGAGAATAAAGCTTTACGGGAACAAATCGAGCAACGAAGACCGGGTCAATTGCGTCTGAAGGTAAGCGAAAAGGGAGGCGTCTCGGTCTACGGCCTGGGCCGATTCCCGGTGACTCTTTACAAAGAACAGTGGGTCAGGCTGCTCGATCATGCGGACGCGATCAAGTCATTCCTCAAAGACAACGATCAACTGTTGAAAGCCAAACAACAGGAAAAATAGCAACGCCTCGGAGTTACTGTTAGATCGCAGAAATTAGAAGACGAAATCAATACGCTATCTGTCGTCCACGGAATCCAGTGTGGTGTCTCAAAAGTTCGTTTAAAAAGTCCAAACGGTGGCAGCAGCTGAAGTCAAACTCAAATCCCCCTTTTGTCCCCCTTTTTCAAAGGGGGAGTTTTCTCCGTAGGATTCTAACCCCTCTTTGGAAAAGAGGGGGAAGGGGAGATTTTCGCGCGGAGTGACGCGGGGAATTATATAGCGAACTTCTGGGACAGCACACTAGAACTCCCATTGACAAATCACGCGGGCCTTTTTTACAGTTCGAAAAATTTAACTGGAGGTAAGCATCATGTCAGAACCCATACTCACGGAAAAACTGGGAGACGTAACGACGATCATTTTAAATCGCCCGGAGGCGGGCAACCGGCAAACCGACGCCACCTGGTCTGAGGTCACGAAGATGATCGATGCCGCCGCGCAGGACTCACGGGTAATCTTATTCAAAGGGGCGGGGGATGATTTCTGCCTCGGTCGCGAGGCCATGGGCCAGCCCGGCCCGGTTCTCGAGGCCTATGCCGTACGCGAACGCAGCGAAACCATTTTCAATCTCTACGGCGCGTTTCGCAACGCGAAAGTTCCCATCATCGGTGTGGTTCAGGGACGCGCCGTCGGTCTGGGCTGCGCCCTGGCGGCGCTCTGCGACATCACCATCGCAAGCGAGAAAGCCCGCTTTCAACTGCCCGAGATGTCGCACCGCATCATGCCGACCATCGCTATGTCCGCGCTGGTGGATCGCGTGCCGCGCAAGGCCGCCACTTATTTGGTCTACTCAACTCAGGAGATCGACGCGCACAAAGCGCTTACCTTCGGGCTGGTAAGCAATGTGGTCCCGGCCAGCGAGCTCGATGCCGCCGTCGCCAATCTCGTCGAGCAACTTAAAAAAACGCCGCTGGCTGCTTTGCTGGCAGTCAAAGAATACGCGCGCTCCGCTTTCCGCATGAGTACCCAGGAAGCCAATGATTTTGCGCGCAACTTGCACGCGACGGTGAACAGCTTTTCCGGGATGCGCGGGTAAAAGTATTCTTGGAAACGTGGCAAGCTAAGGGGAATCAAGCTATGATTACGAAATGAGTTCTTTGGAAGAGCAACTGACTGACGACGTTGAAGCGCCAGCTGAGACGGTTTCCCCGCGTCCCCGGCTTCAAACCTTCTCCTCTCTCCGCCACCTGGATTTTCGCTATCTTTGCGCCGGCACGTTCATGATGAGTGCCGGCCAGTGGATCCAACAAGTCACCCTGGGATGGCTCGTGTATGAGCTGACCGGCAATTCCGTATTGCTGGGAGCCCTCAATGGCTTGCGCGCGCTGCCGTTCTTAGTAACCGGCCCCATGGCGGGTGTCGCCGCCGACCGCATGGACCGTCAAAAATTGATGCTGCGCACTCAATACCTGCTGATCGTGACCGCGGTGGTCATGGGCGGCCTTGTCGTATCAGGATGGTTACAAGTATGGCACATTTTCGTGTTCACGTTGATTACGGGAATTGGTTGGACGTTTAGCGAACCGGTAAGGCAAAGCCTGATTCCGAGCGTTGTTCCCAAGGCGGAGCTTGCCAACGCGATAGCGCTCAACTCGGGCGGATTTAATCTCATGAAGGTCATCGGCCCCGCACTGGGTGGTGTGATGATCGCCTTGTTTGGGGCCGGGGGAAACTTTTTTGTCCAGGGCGCCGCATACGTGGGCGTGCTGGTAATGATCTATTTAATGCACGTGCCTCCGACACCGGAGAAGGCGCGCCACTCTTCCGCAATGGCCAATCTCAAGCAGGGCTTCGCCTATGTATGGTCTACCCCCGCGGTTTTGGCGCTGATGGCTTTGGCCTATGTGCCGCGCGTTTTTGCTGTGCCCTACCAGACCTTGATGCCGGTCTTTCAAAAGGATGTACTGAAGGTCGGCCCTGAAGGTCTCGGACTGCTGATGGCCGCCCCTGGAGTCGGAGCCGTACTGTCCGTGCTGGTTTTGGCTTCCCTCACCAACAGAGTAAAACGTCAGGGAGTATTATTGGTGGGCAGCATTGTCGTGCTCGGTGCTTTTCTCATTCTCTTTTCTCAGATTACTTCCTTTCCGCTCGCGCTGGTGGTTCTGATTTTGGTAGGTGGTTTCCAGATGCTGTTCTTGGCCAGCACCAATACGATGCTTATGCTTATCGTCCCCGACGAGCTGCGCGGCCGTGTGATGAGCCTCTACATGCTGGACCGCGGCCTCATGCCGGCCGGCGCATTGTTTGCCGGCGTGGTGGCGCACTTCATCGGCGCGCCGTCCACCGTGGCGACCATGGGAGCCATCGTCATTGTTCTCGCATTGGTTGTCACGTGGCGGGTTCCTGCGATCCGTGCTTTAGAAACCTAGCCTGGTTGTTCACAGAAGCGCTGGCGGACCGAGCCCCCTTCGGTTGCGGGCAATGAGTCTCTATCTTGAGGCGGCCTGAACATCGAAGTGCAGGTGCAGGATGGTATCATCAAAGGAGCCCTGCCGCCGCCGGAGAAATACGTTGACTTGAGTTATCTGCGCCAGGCACAGAAAGAGTTGGGCATCTAG
>JAHKKJ010000502.1 GCA_020027655.1 Deltaproteobacteria bacterium
CTGTACCGGGCGGACAAGGTCATTAAGTGAGAAGGGGCGAGTGTCGAGTGACGAGTGCAGAGAGCAGGTCAGAGATCAGAGGTCAGCGATAGGGGGAGAGATATAGATGGCAGACAGAGAATGGCGTATGGCCAAACCGGACTCACTTCGGAAGTCAGAGATCAATCGGGATACTGCGAAATCGAGAATCGAGCGGCTGCGTTGACACTTGCTGAATGGCCGTGATAGATGCGCCTTGAAGCGCTAGCGCATGGTAACGACAGCGAGCTCTAAGGAGGAAACTATGGCGAACAGAAAAATAGCGGACAAGAAATTAGGTTGGGCTTTAGCCTTCGCGCTGCTTGTTCTGTCGCCTTCGCCGGCCCGGGCGCAGTCGGAAACGGTAAAGCTCGGAGATCTCGCGGCGATCTCGAACGCGGCGATTTACATTGCCATCGAGAAGGGATTTTTCAAGGAGCAAGGCGTTAACACCGAAATATCGAATTTCGCCTCCGCTGCAAAGATGGTCCCTGCTCTTGTGGTCGGCGAGCTGGAAGTTTCGGTGGGTTCGGCCAGTGCCGGGCTATTTAACGCTGTGGCCGAGAAAGCACCCTTTCGTATCGTAGCGGACAAGGGCCAGACCCGGGAAGGATACGGTTTTTCGCTGTTGGCAGTGCGCAAAGACCTGGTTGACTCGGGACAAGTCAAAACGTTCAGGGACCTTAAAGGAAAGAAGATCGCCATTCTGGCTAAGGGAAACATTCAGCATTATCTGGTGGGCAAGATGGCCGAAGAAGTCGGGCTCACCATCAACGATGTTGAACTAAGTTTTCTAGACGCCCCAAACCAGGTGATCGCCTTCGAGACCAAAGCCATCGATGCCGCCTATGCGGTGGAACCGTGGGTGGCCCGATTCACCGAGCGCGGCGTCGCCGTGCGGTTTCGCACGCCGGATCAGGTGAAAGGCTTGGGACCTGTCCAGGTCGGCGTGATCATCTACTCGGGAAAATTCATCAATGAGCGCAGGCCAGTGGCGCAGCGCTGGATGAACGCCTATCTCAAAGCAGCCGAGTTGTTCCATACAAAGGGGACAAAAGATCCGGAGATCGCGGCCATTTTGGAAAAGTATACAAAGGTGCCGGCCAAAGTTATCCAGGCAGCCATTCCGCCCTATCAAGATCCCAACGGGAGAGTGCTCCGAGAGAACTTGGCGGATCAAGCCCAGTGGTTTAGCAGCAACGGCATGCAGCAGAAAGTTAGTATTGATAGCGCCCTGGATTTGAGCTTCTTGAAATGATGATAAAAATCTAGGCAAACATATTTGGAAATCAGAAAAGAGATGACTCGCGCAAAGACGCAAAGGCGCCAAGAACCAAAAATTCGAAGCATGAAATCCGAAATTCGAAACAATTTCAAATGACCGAAATTTGTAAAATTCCAAACCGGCTTCATTCGGATTCGGTGTCTTGGATTTTCCCAAGTGGAGATTTATTTGTCTCTGGGTTTGTTTCGGATTTCGATATTCGGATTTAGGATTTGACTTACGGCTTGTACGATTTGAACGACTTGAACAGCTTGAACGGTTCTAATCAAGGAAGTGTCTTGTGGCGAAAGACCTAAGGGGTTTTTTAAAAGAGCTGGAAGCGGAGGAGCCTGACCAAATACTCCGCGTCAAAAGGGAAGTCGATCCCCACTTCGAGGTGACCGGTGTTCTCGCCAAATTAGAGAAGGAGCGAAAATTTCCTGTCGTTATCTTCGAGAAAGTCAAAGGGTCCACGTTGCCGGTCGTAACCAATGTCCACGCCGATGCTCGGCGTCTGTTCAGAGCCATCGGGCTCAAAAATGCTACGTTGCCGGAATTTATCCGTGAGTACGCCGCGCGCGAGGATTGCCCCAAGCCGCCGGTCATGGTCAAAGAGGCTCCCGTGCAGGAGGTGGTCCTGACCGGCAAAGATATTGATGTAACCCAGCTGCCCATTCTGACCTACCATGAGAAAGACGCCGGCCGGTATATAACCGCCGGCTTTGGCATCATGCGCGACCCCGACTCAGGCGTCCGCAATGCCGGCATCTACCGCCTCATGATTCACTCCAAGGACACTTTCGGCATCCAGCTTTCAGAGACCGCTCACGGTCACTACATTTGGCAAACTTACGAGAGACAAAATCGGCCCACGCCGATGGCGGTGGCCATCGGTCATCACCCGGCTTTCTATATCGGCTGTCTTTCCTTCACTTCTTTGGAGACAGACGAATTCTCCGTGGCGGGCGGAATCATGGGAGAGCCGGTGGAGCTGGTGCGCTGCCGGACACTGGACTTGGAAGTACCCGCGTCCGCGGAGATCCTGTTGGAATGCGAGATTCTTCCCCAACTGCGCAAAAAGGAGGCTCCCTTTGGCGAATATCCAGGAACCTACGGGCCGCAGCGCAACAATCCGGTGGTTCAGGTGAAGGCGATCACGATGCGTCGCGACGCCCTGTACCAGTCGAGCTTCGTTGGCCATGCGGATAACCTGCTGCTTTCGGGCATTGTTCGCTCAACGACTATCATGAAGACGGTCAAGATGGCATCGCCCAAGGTCCGGGCGGTTCATGTTCCTGCCTCGGGCAGGTGCCGCTTCATTTGCTATGTGTCCATTGAGAAGATCATCGAAGGCGAGCCGAAGAACGCCGCTATGGCTGCGTTTGCGGCGGATCCGTTTCTTAAGTACGTCGTCGTAGTCGATCAGGATGTCAACATTTTGAACGACGAGGAAGTGCTTCATGCCATCGCCACTCGAGTGCGGGCGGACACGGATATTTTCATGGTTACTCACGCGAAAGGCTCCCCGCTCGATCCCGCGTCCTATGACCCTGCAGCGGGGTCTCACTTGGTCACCAAGATGGGAATCGATGCTACCCGCAAGTCCAATTATCCCGAAGAGATCAAAGTTCCGGGTTCGGACGATATCAAGCTCGAGGATTACTTCCCGGGCTGGCGCTTCACGAATTAGCTCAGAGCCCTCTAACACAAGCGAAGCAAGGCGAATTGGGCAACGAAACTAATCCAACCGAAAGACGACTTGGCCGGACCGCTTAGATCCTGACCAACCCCTGAGATTGCCCCCTTCCATGCCGACCATCTATTACCTCATCAGCGACCTCCACATCGGCGGTGACGGGGGACTCGCCCAGTGCCAATTCGAGAACGAGCTCATCCAGTTCCTGCGGGAAATCGCAGCGGGACCGCAGCCCGGCGAGCTCGTCATCGTCGGCGATGCCTTCGGCTTCTGGGAGCTGACCGACCGCGCGGGTGTCTCCAAGCTCGAGACCATCGCCGCGCAGCATCCCGCCCTGTTCCGCCAGCTCCGCGAGACCGGCGAGCGGGTGACGATCACCCTCCTGCCCGGCAACCACGACTACGACCTAGCCTGTGTCCCGGATTATCGGGCGGAGCTCGCGGCGTACAACATCCGCCTCGAACCCGTGGTGCACATCACCCGGGAGATCGGTGGGCACAAAGTCTGGATCGAGCACGGCAACCAGTACGACGATTTCAATCGCTTCCCCGACTACGGCAATCGTTTTGGGCTGCCGCTCGGCTACTTCATCACGCGTGGCGTCGTTGCCGCCGCTGCGCGGAGCGCAGAGCGAGCGCAAAGCAAATGGCTCGACGACGTGCAGTCCGTGTACCCGAACGAGGACATCCCGTTCTGGGTGCTGTCAAACCATTTCTACAAGGAGATGACGCCGCTTCTCCGCTGGGTTCTGCTTCCATTCCTGCTGCTGTTCACTGCGAGCGCGGTGATACTCGGCATGCGCGCGCTGGAGCTACTGGGTGGGATGCATACGAGCCTTTTCGACATCGACCTCCAGCCGATCCTGGGCTTCCCCGGTCGGATCATCGACGCGGTGCAGTTCGTGAACAGCGTCGTGATCGTCACCCTACTGATTCTGGCTGTGCCGCTGTACTTCGTGGTGCGCGACGCGCGGGCGGTGCTTGTCCGCTACGGCGTCGGCAAGGGCGAGCGACTGGACCTCGAGAAGGACGCGCAGTACGTCGCCGCGGCCAAACGGATATTTGCCGCGGATCCGT